>NZ_JAWOWL010000014.1:0-121569 GCF_033340395.1 Vibrio sp. 1159
CTTTAAAATACAAAACGCCCGATGAAGTACATCGAGCGTTTTAGTTAAAAAGTGTCAACCCATATCAGGACGGGTCAAATACTTCAAAAAAGTGACTAAGCGATGTTCGTCACCTCTAGGATCAGTTCGGCTTTTTTAGGTAAATAAATACTGAATTTACTGCCTTTTCCCCATTCAGACTCTGCTTTTAACTCACCACCCGTTTGGCTGAGAATACTTTGGGAGACCGATAGCCCTAACCCTGTGCCTTCTCGTTTAGTTGTGTAAAATGGCGAGAAGATTCGACTCAAGTTTTCTGGTTTAATACCGCAGCCCTCATCGATAACATGAATCGCGGCTCCTTTCACTTCGCCCTCTTCAATCCAGTCTTCACTGACTACTGTTAAAGTTCCTTTACCGCTCATTGCGTGAATGGCGTTCATTTGCAAATTAACTAAGATTTGTAGCAAGTGGTGACGGTTTATCTCAACGGACGTATGCGCTTGTAGGTCAGTCACAAACTCAACGTCGCGTTTCTTGGTGCCAGTTTTAACCAAGGTGATGCTTTCATCAATGATAGGATTGACATGTTGCCAAGTGATTTCATCTTGAACACCGCCTTGGCGACTGTATTGCAATAAACTGCGCGTGATATTGCGGATACGATCAATTTGCGCGTGAATCGCATCAATCTCCTCTTGTACTCGACTTGCATCGTCACCCAATTCAAAATGGATCAATTCTACGTTGCCAAGAATCACGGCGGTTGGGTTATTAATTTCGTGAGCAATCCCCGCGGTGAGTTCTCCCAATGCTGCCAGTTTTTCATGAACAACGAGTTTGTCGCGGGTTTGGTTGAGCAATTGAATATGCAGTTCAAGATCTTGGGTTTTTTCTCTCAGGCTTGCCGTACGCTCTTGAACTTTGCATTCAAGTTGAGCTGCGGAGTTTTTCAGTTCAATTTTGCGCTCTTCTAGCGCGTCTAACATATCATCAAACTGTCTGGCTAACTGCGCAAGTTCATGATCGGCATCTAATCCTAACGGGCCAATCCGTTTTTCTTTACCTTGTTGGACCTGCTTCACCACTTTATGAATGCGTTCGATCGGTCGAAACAGATCATAAGAACCGCGATATACCATCACGCCAGAAACCAGCAATAACATAACCGTAATCAAGCTGATTTCGGCAATGTTGGTCATGTAGGCTTTAACGAATGGCCACATGAGGTAACCGGTATAAAGCATACCAATAACATTGTCGTATTGGTCTTTGATTGGTTGATACGCCGTAATATACCAAGCGTCATACACATAAGCGCGATCAACCCACTGTTCACCCTTAGAAAGTACTTGGTTATACACTTCGGCGCTCACGCGAGTGCCTATAGCGCGCCCTAGTCTATGATCGCTGTCTAAAGGAACGTTGGTGCTCACACGCAAATCATCGAGAAATACCGTCAACGTACCCACAGGGCGAAGGCGGTCATTATCACTTAAGTAAATGAGATCGCGGATTTGATCCACCAGCACTGTGCTGTTGTTAAGGAGCAAACCACCATCAAGAAAGCCGATCAAATCGTTCGCTTGGCTGTATACCGGAATCACGGTTCGACTGACTAACCCACGCGCCTCCCTGTCACCATCAGCAAGAATAGGCACTTCTGCTCGTTTGGCGAGTTCAGGATCGAGGCGTTCGAGTTCTTCTTTATTGAGTACATCAAAAAACGATTCGCGCTTGGTGAGATCCATAAAGCGGAATTTGTTTTCCATGGAATTGACGCGTTGGAAAGAGAGAAAATCTAAAGCATATCTTTTCTTCTGCTCTGTGACCCACTTTTGCAGGTCACCTTGTGGCAGTCCTTTATTAATGCGAATACGGAAATCGTACGAATCGGCAAACGCCCGCACGTAATTGGCTTGCTTTTGCTGTAACAACGTTACACTGTTATTTGCAACACCAAGACGTTCCGAGACATCAAGCAGCGCATTTTGCCACGTGTAATGAATAGACCAATAAATGGTAATGCCGATCAGAGCTAACAATGTGAGGAAAATCGGCGCAGAGGTTAAGAATAACAAGCGATAACGCACCATGGTTTTAAAACGGTGCGTCCATTTTGACAATCCTTTGTACTGTGGGCCGTTAGTCGGCATATTCCTCATCCTCAGAATCCCATTCTTTGTATTTACGTTCTAAGGTCTTGCGAGCTACGCCCAAGTCGCGAGCAGCGGCAGACTTATTGCCTTCATGCAAATTAACGACTTGTTTAATATGTGCTTTCTCGACTTCTTTTAACGTCCAGCTGTTTGGATAGCCTTCGCCAGTAAATTCTTTGCCTTCTCTAAAGGTTGGTAACTCAGCAGAGTGAGAAACAGTAATCGATACATTAGGCAGTGAATGCCCGCCATTCAGCTCTCGCCAATAGTGTGCAGGTGGTTTGCCAAGCAAGATACAACGCTCAATCAAGTTTTTCAGCTCACGAATGTTTCCCGGCCAATCGTACTCACTCATGGCTTCCATATCCTCGTGAGCCCATTTGGGCGCAGGCATACCGAGCTCGCGCGTCAGCATATTGCTGAAAAATGGCACCAACTCAAATAAGTCGGTTTTGCGCTCTCGCAGCGGACACACTTCAATTTTCAGAACGTTTAAACGGTAATAGAGGTCACTGCGGAAATTACCTTGATTGACCTCTTCTTGCAGGTTTCGGTTGGTTGCCGCTACGATACGGACATCAATACTGATCTCTCTTTCTGAACCGACAGGGCGAATCGTACGCTGCTCTAACACACGTAATAGTGATGCCTGCATTGCAAGTGGCATCTCCCCGATTTCGTCAAGAAATAAGGTGCCACCGTTCGCAACACGGAACAAACCTTCACGCGATTTTTTTGCACCGGTAAACGCGCCCGATGTATGACCAAACAACTCACTTTCTAAAAGCTCTGGTGCAATCGCACCGCAGTTGATTGGCACAAACGGGCCCGTTCGCCCACTCGCCTGGTGAATACCTCGTGCAACTAGCTCTTTACCCGTACCCGACTCACCTTCAACCAAAACAGAAGCGCGTGATGGTGCAAATTGGTTAATAAGTTGCTTAAGCAGACGCGTTTTTTCTGAGCCGCCGATGATCTCTGAGGTATTGTGACGTTGGTAATCGCGTGTCATGGCGTACTGCATGCGTTCGTTCAAACGGCGATCCATACAGCGACTGACCGCTTTTAACATCTGCTCAAGGTTGAATGGTTTGAGGATAAAGTCGGAAGCACCGAGCTGTAGCGCTCGAATGGCAATTTCTAAATCCGCATAACCCGTCATAAAAATCACATCGGCACGTTTGTCATCATCTTCAAACGCTTCTTCCCACTCAATTCCAGAACGCCCTGGCAGATTAATATCCAGTAAGATCAGATCATAATGTCGAGAATTACGCAGTTGTTCTGCTTCTTCGATGCTACCAGCTGTATCGACATGTGAAAAAAGCTTACCCAATGCCTTTTTCAAGATGGCTTGCATGCCTAATTCATCATCGACGACCAGTACGGAAAAGGCGCTATATTGTTGGTTTGTACTAAGATGGGATTGAGTAGACATATTTACCCCAGATGGATTTCGATGGGACAGAGTGTACCAAGTTTAAACAGAGATACCCTACAAAAAGTGCGACATTTTGTACCAACGCAAACTTTTATGCAAATAACCCCATGATTTAGTGCATAAACCAAGCACTTTAAGCTTGTAAAAGGTTGGCATCTTGTTTGCTATAAGGTGGATACGGAGCGCATTTAAGTGATCTCAGGATGTTGATGTTTGCTTATTCCAACACCCTAAGACAACTTGCGTATTACGCTAATCGCTCTCGTCCAAAAAGGCTTCTCCCTAAAACCTGGGAGATTCCAAAGAATCATTGGAAAGGAACACATAAAAATGAAAAAAATTGCGCTAACTCTGGCTGCAACGTCTATCACGCTTGTAAGTTACTCTGCGTTTTCTGCTCAAGACGGAGAACATGTTCGCCTTGCAACCACAACCAGTACTTACCATTCAGGTTTACTTGATTACCTGCTTCCACAATTTGAAAAAGACACGGGCTACAAAGTCGATGTTATTGCTGCAGGTACGGGTAAAGCCTTAAAAATGGGCGAAAACGGTGACGTAGATTTGGTGATGACACATGCACCAAAAGCTGAAGGCGCATTTGTTGAGAAAGGCTACGGCGTTTTACCTCGCAAGCTAATGTACAACGACTTTGTGATTGTAGGCCCGAAAGCTGACCCAGCAACAATCAAAAATGACGAAGGCGTGTTAGATGTATTCAAAGAGATCGCAAACAAAAACGCAACGTTCATCTCTCGCGGCGATGATTCTGGTACGCACAAAAAAGAAATGGGCTTCTGGGCTCAAACTAAAATCGAACCGAACTTTGGTGGCTACCGTAGCGTAGGTCAAGGTATGGGCCCAACTCTAAACATGGCGTCTGAAATGCAAGGCTACACCATGACGGATCGCGGCACATGGCTGGCTTACCAAAACAAATTGGATCTAGAAATTCTGTTCCAAGGCGATGAAAAACTGTTTAACCCGTACCAAGTTATTCTTGTTAACCCTGAGCGTTACCCAACAATCAACTACCAAGGCGCGAAAGCTTTCAGTGATTGGTTGGTGAACCCTCGCGGACAGGAACTTATCAATGGTTTCCGCCTAAACGGTAAACAACTGTTTGTTGCGAATGCTGAGAGCAAATAACGCAATATGAATCTTGCTGATACAACACTGGAAGCGCTTCGCTTACTGGTAAATTTTGATGCAGACCTATGGGAGATCGTTGCGGTCTCCTTTAGTGTTTCTATCACGGCAATATCCCTAGTGGTATTGCCGGCTATTTTGATGTCCTTTGTACTGGCGTATACCGACTTTCGCGGTAAATGGTTTTTGTTGTCGATCGTAAATACGCTGCAAGCGGTCCCTACCGTCGTGATTGGCCTGTTGCTGTACATGTTGCTGTCGCGTGCTGGCCCTTGGGGAGACTGGCAAATGCTGTTCACTCAGAAGGCAATGATCTTCGGCCAAATGGTGATCTGCTTCCCTGTTTTGGTATCGATGATGCATGGTGCATTACAATCTAGCGACCGTCGTGCAGTGGAAACTGCCATCACGCTGGGCGTCTCCATTCCGCGCTTGGCAGCTACGATGATTTGGGAAACCCGCTTTCCTCTACTTGCGGCTATCATTGCAGGGTTTTCACGTATCGTGACCGAGGTGGGCTGCTCAATGATGGTTGGTGGGAACATTATGGGCGTGACGCGAAATATTCCCACGGCTATCGCAATGGAAAGCAGTAAAGGTGCTTTTGCGCAAGGAGTTGCATTAGGAATTGTATTACTATCTTTAGCGTTGGCTCTAAACTTCTTCTTATCAAGCATGAGAGGCAAAGGCTACCTCAGAACATAGAACATGAAGCAAACAAACGACTCACCATTAACCCCATGTCGAGGCGAATTATGACTATAAAAATCACCGCCGAACAGTTATCCATGCGCTTTAAAGAGCGTGTGCTTTTCCACATCCCTGAGTTAGCCATCGGCCCAAATGATGCCATTTATCTCAAGGGTGACAATGGTGTGGGCAAAACTACCCTACTCAAAATCCTTGCTGGCTTGCTCAAACCCTCTACTGGCGATGTTGTTGCGCCAAAAGATACGTGGCTGAAAAGACTGACGTGTCGCAATGGTCGTGTCGATGTGATTTATCTCCATCAATCCCCTTACCTTTTTGACGGCACTGTATATGAAAACGTAGTCTATGGAGTGAAATATCAACAAGACACGCAAAAAGATAAGCGAGCTCAAGTTATTCACGCGCTGCGCATGGTAGGTTTAGAAACCTTAGCGGACGAACATATTTCCGTGTTGTCCGGCGGTGAAAAACAGCGCGTTGCCATGGCAAGGGCTTGGATTTTAAAACCGTCGATTTTATTGATGGATGAGCCAAGTGCGTCTTTAGACCAAGAATCCATTGAACGATTGGTAGTGATGGCGAAAGATCTTTTGGATCGTGGTTCCAGTATCGTGGTGACAAGCCATCAGGCCAACGCACTGACCGACTTATGTAAAAAACAGTGGTGGATTAAAGACAAGACTTTGATAGAGTCTCCTCTGTTGTATGTCATACCAAAAGAAACATCCCAAGAGAATGCATATGCTTCAACCAACACAAACTAGTTGGGTCATTTTGGCTGGTGGCCAAGCCAGCCGTATGGGTGGAAAAGATAAAGGTCTGATTGAGTTAAATCAGAAGCCACTCATCGAACACGTTATTGAACGTTTATCTCCACAAACTCCACGCATTTTAATTAATGCCAACCGAAACCAAGATGCGTACAGCAAATTTGGTTTCGTATTTAGTGATCAATTCAAAGATTTCCCTGGGCCTATGGGCGGTATTCACGCGGGTTTGATGCATTCTGAAACCGACTGGGTCGGATTTGTACCTTGCGATAGTCCACAAATTAACACCGACCTTGTCGAGCGTTTCTGCCAGGCCGTCAAAGAAGACAGCGATATTTTGGTCGCGCATGATGGTGACCATCAGCAACCTGTTTTTACGCTCTACCACAAGCGCGTACTGCCAAAACTCACCGCGTTTTTAGAACGTGGCGACCGCAAAATCATTCTGCTCTACAAAGAGTGCAACACCAGTTACGTTGACTTTAGCGACTCACCAAACTGTTTCGTCAACTTGAACACTCCGGAAGAACTGGCGCAATTTGGACAATTAGAATCATGAAACACACGCTAAACATTCCTATTCTTGGTTTTGCAGCTTATTCAGGCACAGGCAAAACCACGCTACTTGAAGCCCTATTGCCAAAGCTGACCGAAGCAGGTTTACGCATTGGCATGCTAAAACATGCGCACCACAACTTCGATGTCGATAAGCCGGGTAAAGACAGCTACCGTTTACGCAAAGCTGGCGCATCTCAAATGCTGATTGCTTCTCGCAACCGTTTTGCGTTAATGACAGAAACGCCAGAAGCCGAAGCGGAGTTTGAATACCTATTAACACGTTTTGATGAAGACATGCTTGATGTGGTTTTGGTCGAAGGCTGCAAAAACATCGCGTTTCCTAAAATCGAATTGCACCGTGAAGAAGTCGGCAAGCCTTGGCTTTATCCAAACGATGAAAACATCATCGCTATCGCTTCAGACGGCGGCGAGTTGGACTCTGAACTGCCACAAATGAACATCAATGATCTTGAAGCGATTGCTCAGTTCGTTATTCAGTATGTTCAAGAAGCGAAAGCACCAAAAAATAAAGAGAAAGAAGCCGCATGTTGCGATACCCTTTCTCCTGCTTTCCTTTCTGTGGTTCAAGGCCAAGAGAAAATCCTTTCTTTGGTGAACACGGTTTCGGAAATAGAAGCATGCAAGATTGAAAACGCCTATGGCCGCGTTCTTGCGGAACATATCGTTTCACTAGTAAATGTGCCGCAATACACCAACTCCGCGATGGACGGTTATGCCATCCGCAGTGATGATGTTGACCGTGATAGCTACCAAGTGGTTGCTGAAGTGATGGCGGGCCATGCTTACGATCAACCTCTGGACGTTGGTCAAGCGGTGAAGATCATGACTGGCGCACCAACACCACGTAACGGCGATACAGTGGTCATGCGTGAGCAAGCCATTCAAGAAGGTGACAAGGTCACTTTTAACGGTGCGAATATCAAAGCAGGCCAAAACGTTCGTCAAGCAGGTGAAGATCTCGCTATCGGCAGTGACGTCTTTACCGCAGGCACTCGCCTCGCCTCTCCAGAAATGGGCATGATCGCTTCGCTTGGCTTTGGTGAAGCGAATGTATTCCGAAAATTGAAAGTTGCCGTGTTCTCCACCGGTGACGAAGTACAAGCGCCGGGAACAGAGCAAAAAGCGAATTCTATCTACGATTCCAACCGTTTTACCATCATGGGCATGCTTGAAAAGCTCGGCTGCGAGATCTTGGATTTCGGTATTCTGGAAGACAACGAACAGTTAATGATTGAAGCGTTGGAAAACGCATCGGCGCAAGCGGACGTGGTTATGACTTCTGGTGGCGTATCTGTTGGTGATGCGGATTACATCAAACTTGCCTTGGATAAACTTGGTCAAATAGATTTTTGGCGAATCAACATGCGTCCGGGACGTCCATTAGCGTTTGGTCAAATCAACAACAAGCCGTTCTTTGGTCTGCCGGGCAACCCTGTGGCAGTGATGGTTTCATTCATCAACTTTGTTGAGCCTGCACTGCGTAAGATGCAAGGCGAACAAGGCTGGAACCCTCTGAAAGTGAATGCCATCGCGACTGAGAATCTTCGCTCTCGCCAAGGTCGTACCGAGTTTAGCCGTGGCGTCTATGAGCTGGATGAAACTGGCCGTTTAACCGTTCGTACAACAGGCAAGCAAGGTTCTGGTATTCTGCGTTCAATGAGTGAGGCGAACTGTTTGATCGAAATCTCCCCAGCTATTGATACAGTAAAAGCGGGAGAAAGCGTGACAATTATCCCACTTCAAGGCAGAATCTAGCTCAAACTAGAAATTCAAAGGTCAGCGAGTCTGGCCTTTTTGTTTAATACAGAAACCTTTTCAGAGAGACAGCTATGGCTCGCACCATTCTTTACACTTACAAAGACCAAGACAAAGAACTGACGTTCTCATACCAGCAGCACCGCAACATTCAAGAAGCAGTTGCAGAAGCCGAAGGTATCGATATCACTGAGTTCCTAAAGATGGAGCAACAAATCGAAGCAGTGTCTGACACTAAAGCGGTGCGAAACTACCGCGACAACTACTTCAGAAAATTAGGCTTTAGCAAAATCACCCTAGCTCAAAAAGAAAACCTGGGCGTAGGCAAAAAGAACAAATAAGCTTAGCTGCAAACAGAAAACTCACGATTCGTCGTGAGTTTTTTATGCATGCTACTTTTGTTCATGATCTATACCCGAGCATACCGAAATTACTTAGGTATATAAGTAAAAGCCCCGTTTAACCTTGAAAGTCTAAGCGGGGCTTTAAATTTCTTCTTACTTTATATCGAGTAAGGTTTAAGTCATTACTTGATGTTTAAGAACGCAGCGCCGCGTACACCACCTGAATCACCGTGTTTTGCTTTGATGATCTTAGGACACTTAGCCACAGACAATAAGTGTTTAGGGATGCGTTTTGGCATCTCTTCGTAAATCAATTCGAAGTTAGATAAGCCGCCACCAAGTACAACGGTGTGTGGGTCTGTTGCAGTAAACAGGTTTGCAAAGCAGATCGCTAGCAGCTCCATAAAGCGCTCGACGTGCTCTACTGCTTTCTCTTCACCCTCTGCGTGCGCTTTAATAATGTCGATCGCTTTCTTCTCTTCGCCGTAGTAATGCGCGTAAAGAAGCTCGAAACCACGACCAGATAGGTAACTATCTAAACAGCCTTTGTTGCCACAGCCACAGCCAAGTAATGGTGCGTTTTCGCCCAGGTGGAACCATGCGTCGATAGGAAGACGTGTGTGACCCACCTCACCCGCTACGTGGTTGCGACCAGAGAATACTTTACCTTCGTAGATAAAGCCACCGCCAAAACCAGTACCAAGGATCAAACCTAGTACAGATGGTTCATCTTGAAGATCTTCGTCCCAGGCTTCAGAAAGCGCGAAACAGTTTGCATCGTTTTCAATTTTTACGCTGCGACCGATTTTAGCTTCCAGATCAGCACGAAGTGGTTTGCCTTTTGCCGCAGGAACGTTAACTGTTAGTACCGTTGCATCATCGGCGTCTTCCATACCTGGTAGGCCAAGACCAATCGTACCTTCGCAGCCAAACTCTGTATCGTATTTGTTCACCAATTCCGCAATGGTATCAACCAGCAGCTCGTAGTTGTCTGTTGGTGTAGGTACACGTTCCGTCGCTACACGCTCAAGCTTCTCGTTAAATGCACCAAATTCAATTTTAGTGCCGCCGACATCAAAGCCGTAATACATGTATTTCTCTCCTAAAAAATGCTTCAAACGACTCTCAAAAATGGCTAGAGTCAAAAGTATAAACTGATGGCATTATCCATATCTGTACGCCTGCAAACCGTGACCGAATGCAGATTTATCCCCTCACCGAAGCCAGTTGAACAACATACCATCAACAAAAGCTCATTCCTTAGAGTCAGCTCTCGGTTTTCATCCACTCTTTGAAACGTTTCAAGTGTGGCTGGTTAGGGTCGCTTTTGACTCGAGTCTTGCTCAGCATGTAAGTTTCTCTGAAGGCTTCAAACCACAATTGAAGGCATTCCGCAGCTTTCGGCTCACCAGCTTGTTTTAAAACTAATGTCGCGACTTCGGCGGTTGAAAGATGCTGCTCATTCTCGGAGCGGCGCATGATGTATTCAGACAGAGATTCCGGCTCAATGGAAAGCACAGGCAAAGATTTAAGAAAATCAGAACGACGGAATATCTTTCGCGCCTCACGCCAGCTACCATCAATAAAGATCAGCAACCATTTTTTGTTCTCGACATCTTCTTTTACCAATCGCCCTGGCTCTAGATCTTCAATTAAACGAGAGGGATCATCCACATAGTCTGCAGGAAATACAATCACCGGTTGGTAACTGTCATCCTGTAGTAGCGCTAGCATCTCTTCAGACGGTTCTGTTCGGTTCCATTGATACACGTAAGTCTCTTGAATCGTATCAGCGATTAGACGACCGGTATTACTTGGCTTAAACACTTCGTTTTCAGAAACAATCAACATACATGCAATATTGGCCTTGATGTTTGGCTGAAGGTCGCACAAACAGTGTTGCTCAGAAACCTGGCAATATTGGCAACGAACCACTTTACATCCACGCGCGTTGAAAGGCTTGGTTGAGATAGATTGTCGGTACTGATATAAACGGTGGAAAGCGTGAATTCTCATGGTAAGTAATGCCAAGTAAAAAGTAGAGCGCGATTCTACTGATATTATGGTTTCGCCTCAAGATAAGCCCATCAGCAGTGTGTTGAAATAATTTCACTCTTATCTCGGTCATAGATAAAGAAATAAATAAGGGAATGACAGTGACAGAAACGACATTTCAAGAACCCTCATGGCTCAGATTAGGCTTTTTCCTTGGCGTATTATTGCTTTGTGCCATTTGGGAGAACAAATTGCCTAGAAAAACACTGACCGCTTCGCGCAGGTTTCGCTGGGTCAATAACTTGTCATTGGTTGCTTTTAACAGCCTAGTTATTGCTTTAATCATGCCTATCGCCGCCTTTCAAGCTGCGGTCATAGCTCAGGAGCAACAATGGGGGCTGCTGAATATTCTGTCCCTCCCCGCTTGGTTAAATATTTTTCTAACCGTCATTTTGCTTGATTTCGTCATTTACGCTCAGCATGTTGTCTTTCATCATGTAAAACCGCTGTGGAAGATTCACCGAATGCATCACGCCGATCTCGACATAGACGTCACCACAGGCGCACGCTTTCATCCCTTCGAAATAATCATTTCAATGGGAGTAAAAATTGCAGCCGTGTTTATCTTAGGTGTTTCACCTATCGGAATTGTGGTATTTGAAATTGTGCTTAATGCGAGCGCGATGTTTAATCACAGTAATGCAAAACTGGCTTTATCTATGGACCAAAAACTGCGAAACGTCATCGTTACACCAGACATGCATCGCGTGCACCATTCAGTGATAGTAAAAGAGACCCACTCAAACTTTGGTTTTTTCCTTTCAGTTTGGGACCGCTTTTTTGGGACATACCGAGCTCAGCCTAAGTTGGGTCATGAAGATGTTGTTATTGGTGTGCCGGAAATTAGAGACGAAGAAGAGCAAAGATTAGATAAGCTGTTAACGCAGCCCTTTCGCTACAATAAAGAGAAGAAGTGATGGTTGAAAAAATATTGTTGGATGAAGTATGTCAACAAAACGAATAGACCAAGCCTAAACCCCTGTTAAACACTACTTCATCCTCATGATGTGTAAGAACAGATTAGTTTTCTGCTAGCTGACGCTTTTTGTTTAACTGAGTAATACCAACAAATAAACCAACAACACCAAGCACTGCACATGCCAAAGCATTGGTGTTCATTACTTGCTGTGCCTCTATTGAGCTGTATAGAAAAGCAAGGCTGAAGAAAGTGGTGGCAAAGCTCAAACCTGTCAGTACGCTGAAACCAGCAAAACTGGCCAAGTCTTTAAAATCGTTCATAACGAGTCCCTGTTTACAATCCTTAATCGAGTGTTGTGAAAATAATAATTAACGAAATATTTGGCGCGATTGACTATGTTTTCGCGCATTCCATAACCAGATAGATACCCCAAATGAGAACCCTAAAAACAGTGTCTTCATTTGTAGGGCGACGTTGTTATCTAATATTTCTAATGTATAGTGAGCGTGGGAACTAAAGATAACATTGGTTATAAGAATCAATAACATAACGACTATGCCAGAGCGGCGATGCTTGACCAATAGATACGCTGCTAATAAGTCCAATAGTCCCAAAGCGCTCCAATACATATTCAACCAGCGTGGCGCAAAATCGTAAGGTAAAAAGCCACCAACAATGTTGTCATAAAGATGAACCACTCCGCCAACTGTCATAAAAAGGCATAAGAGAAACAAGACGAATTTATCCATTACCGTTTCCTTATCTGAATGAATGAGCAAAGCATATAGAAGTCACTTAAACATTTGTAATCTCATCGCCATTTTTGAGATCGACAGTGCCATTATCAACACGATGAGAACAGTAACGGCTACTCTACCTTCTTTATTTGCTTCTAGTAGAAGCATAGTGTTTGCTTTGTCATTGTCCCAAATCCGCCAATGCAACGACAGAATCCTCCTTTAAATCACGCCTTGGTTTAGCAACTCTCGTACCTTTTCCAGCCCGCGCTGAAACACAGTATGTGCATTCGCGGGAAGGCCGCTCTCGACATCGTGCCAGAAGAACGCGAAATCATGTCCACCATCGTCTTGCGTATGAAACAGCCATGAATTAGCGAGATCAGCACACTCACACAAAACAAAATGCCATGCTTGATTTTGAAAGCCACTGTCCCATGAGCATAAATATCGTGCGGAACGAACATGTGTGATACCAGACTCCTCAGCGAGCTCCCGCTTGGCCGCTATGATGTAACTTTCATCAAACACTTCAACAGTGCCCTTGACGAGCTGAACACCCGCCAACGGATGTTTAAAAAGTAGGATCTCTTGATTTTGATTACGTAGAACGACGGGGCAAACTTTATCGATCACAAAACCACTCCTTCTTATGGCTTTAGCTTTCTCTGGATATAAAAAAATCGCATGAAGCTGCATGATTCATTCCTTTGAATTCTGGCGACATTCTAGTCAACGAGTCCCTCGAACAAAGCATTAACATCACGTTGTGATAACTAAACCCTTTAGAAATGAACGAGATGAGATGTAACTCACTTTTGCGATGCAAATAGGAGCCATTAAATGAGTAGCCGTAACAAAAAAGCAGAACCGAGGTTCTGCTTTTTGTCGGTGGAAACATCTCATTTACTTGGTCTGATGAAGCTCATACTTGTGCAGCATTGCTTGCTGGTGCCCAGCAATTTCCGCCACTTGCTCAGAACTCTCAACCATAGACTCAAGCTGCAGCTTTGTGCGTTCGCCAAGATCAGAAATATGTGTGATGGATTGAGATACATCTGCCGTCGCTCGTTCTTGTTCTTCTGTAGCAACTGAGATTTGCTCAACACGTTCTTGAATGTGCTTAACCGCGAGGTTGATATCAGAGAATGTCGATTTCACTTCATTGCTGGACTGTAGCGCGTGGGTCATTTCTTCTCTTGAATCATTAACTGCTTGGCGCGAGCGCTCTGCGGCAGTAATAAGCTCGCTCATCATTTCTCGGATGTTCGTAGTTTGTTGAGAGGTATCACTTGCAAGTTTGCGAACTTCATCAGCGACAACCGCAAATCCACGCCCTTGCTCACCAGCACGGGCAGCCTCTATTGCCGCGTTGAGAGCAAGTAAGTTGGTGTTGTCCGCGATCCCACTGATCATATCCACCATTTCACGAATCTGTTTAACACGCTGGTCTAGCTCTAACATTGACTGTTCATTTACATCCAAAGAGCTTTCTAATGACTCCAAACGTTCGCGGTTTTGTTCCACGACTTGAACCCCTTTTTCAGTGTGTTGGGTTGCAAGGAGCGAGTCCTGTGAAGATGCATTTGTCACCATTGCTATTTCACGAATAGAGGCTTCAAGCTGCGTTATGGTCGTGATCATACTCGACAACGCTTCATTTTGTGTTGCCAACCCATCACTTGTTTGTTCGGCTGCACTGTGACTTACTTCTGCCGTCTGATAAAGCGTTTCACAATTGCGCGTCACCGTTTGAATGGAGTCATGTGTGGAATCGATTACTTGATTCAACTTTCGTGCTACTTCTTTCAGCTCATAGGGGCCAACTTCTTCTGCCTTGTCACGAAAATCATGTTCGGTAAGTGCTGAAAGACGCGTTAGTACATTCCTTAACCCTCGGTTTGTCCATGACTTGAGACTAAACCAAGTAACAAGAATAATAAAAGAAATCACACACGCCGCAAACACGAGCACAACGCTCACCGATTCAATGGTCTCGTTGACCACCCGCTCCTTTTCATCGATCAACTGACCAGCGGTTTGGGAGATTTGATCAAGTAACCGCATGGTTTCATCCGCAAGCATCGAAGCCTGTTTAAACTCTGAACGTTGCAATTCCCCTTGTTCTAGTTTGGCGAGGATCAAACGCAGCACGCCCTTTTCACTAAAGCCTTGTTTCACCATCTCATATGGTGCGGTTAAGCTTGCATATTCACTTACTTCAGGATGGAAAGATTGGAAGTCTTCATAGGCGAGTTTAATACCTGCTATGCGATTTCGCATTTCTCGGTATTCTTTTTCGGCTTTGTTTAATTCTGAGTGCATCATCATGACTAAGAACGTACTTTCCATTGAGCTTGCAGAAGCAATGAAACGGTTAGCGGCATCGCTCGACTCAGGATTATCAGCACTAAGGAACGAACTGATTCGATTCATTTCCGGGCCGATAGAGCTAAGCCCATAGCGAAAACCACCAACAGCGGCATCAATATCCATTTGAATTTGTATCACCGAAGATTGCTTCAACAAAATGGACTGCGTGATGTTATGTAAACGCGCTAGTTTGGTGTCTAACTCCTCCGAGAGTTGCTGAGCTACACCAGACGCTTTCACAACCAAAGTTGTGCTTTGAGTTGCAAGAGAGTCGATTTGCTCTTTTACGAGAGGCAACTCTTTCGGCTCAGTAATCTGCATACCATGGTTGAGTAGCTTAACCATCTCCAATACATTCCTGGTTAACTTTGCGTTTGCCATCGCGATTGGTAATGCTTTTTGCGACAAGTCTTCAAATTGTTCCCCTACCTGTTCCATTCCTTTGAAACTTGAGACAGAAAGGGCTATAACAAGAGTAATGATAGTTAAAAATGTTGCACTGACAGCCTGAATCAGTGAAAGTGATGTGCGTGAGCGTTTTCGCTTTGCCATAATCAATTTTTATTCTTTCTTAAGGTTGAATCGGTTCTGCAGTGATTCCGTCACATTTGTGAGACAAAACCGTGATTTGCAGCCCATACTATGGATTGGTTATGACACTAATATTTCAGTTGTGAGTCATAGAGATGACAGGTGGTGATTTGCGTCGAGTATATTTTCCTTTGATAATCAGTGTGCTACTAAGCGCCTGCTCTTCTGGGCCTGAGCCTAGTGAGCAAGCTCAAGTGACAGCACCTACAAATCAGCTATTGTCGGACAACCCCGACTTGTTCGAGTTTTACACAGAGTGGCACGGCACGCCTTATCGCTTAGGCGGGACACAGAAATCTGGAATTGATTGCTCAGCATTTGTACAAAAAGCGTTTATTGAGGCTTATCAGCTCTCGTTACCAAGGACAACGAGGCAGCAATCAACGCAAGGTGTGGAGTTAAGTTGGACGGATGCCAAGCAAGGGGATCTAGTGTTTTTTAAAACAAGACGTACAACTTATCATGTCGGAATTTACTTGGGTAACAAGCAGTTCATGCATGCATCGACGTCTAGAGGTGTGATTATTTCAAGAATCGACAACCCATACTGGGCATCTAAGTTTTGGCAAATAAGAAGAGTTACAATGTAACTCTTCTTACTCTTAACCGGACATTGCTGTAAGTTAAAACAATATCAGTCGTAAGTCGCAACAGCATTATCGAACAGATTTTTGACCAGAGCGATGTATTCATCAAGGAACGTGATCTGTTCATTGGTCGCTTTTTTATGCCATACCCCAGCCAATATCTCACCAAGATCTTCAACAACTGCATCAGCCTCTTTCAACAATTTGAAACGTACGCTCGAGTGAAGTTCTGGATTTTGCTCAAAAATCGCCATGATGTTTGAAGCCACCATATCGGTGACAACATCTTCGATGCTTTCGGATCCAGTGTCGCCAATTTCGGTCGTAAAAATATCTAGATTTAGAGACAAGTGCTCGATAAGAGCGAGATATCCATCGGTTTCTAAAACCACTGTTTTTCTCCGTTTATTGCAAGCCTTCGAAGCTGAAAGCAGAATAGTTTCAATAGTAAGACATGCCGAGAAAATTTCATTAACTTATTTCATATTAACAAACATTCACGAACCAACTGGATGATTTTCAAACAATTGAGCTTTGCTTCACTGAATTCGGATACAGGGTTTCTTCAAACCTTTTTATATTTCAGCCATTTTCATGCAAACAGGTTTGGTTACGACCATTTTCTTTTGCACGATACAGCGCAGCATCGGCACTCTTTAACCATTGAGTGTGAGTTTCAAAATAAGGCTTATACTCGCAAACACCAATACTTATCGTGTAATTAATCAAAAAATCTTCCACTTTCACGATCTCTTGCTCAATTCTTTTGCGCAAACGCTCTGCGAAATAGCAAGCTTGCTCCTGGTTTGTGTGAGGAAGTAGTACGGTAAACTCTTCACCACCAAAACGACCGCAGATGTCACTGCTTCTTGCTGTTTTTCTCAACAAGGCAGAGGTTCGACGAATGACTTCGTCCCCTGTCGGGTGACCATAAGTATCATTCACCTTCTTAAAGTGGTCGATATCGAATATTACTAATGAGCATGGTCCGTCGATAACTTTTAAGTGAGCAAACTCATCTTTCAATGATTGCTCCCAATAAGCGCGATTAAATAAACCTGTTAAACCATCTTTGCGACTGATTTCCGACAAATGTTGATTTGTTTATTTCAAATGAATGCGATTTCTCGCAGTTTCAGAAACATCATTGACTTGAATCGCTATGTGGCTGACCTCTCCTGAGAGCCCAATTAACGGCGTGATCACGATATCTTGATACATAAAATCACTGCTGTTTGAAACCGGAGAAAAATTGTTGAACTTAAAAAGATACGGTCGGTTTTCCCAGCTAGAAAAAGAACGAGTTTCCAGATCGGCGGCAGCTTTTATCTTGGTTTCTAGCCAAGTTCTTGGCAGCTCTTCAAAATGCTCAAATAAACATTCACCAAGAATTTCTTGTGATAGAATGCCACTGTATGACTGCATAAAACTGTTCCACACACACACTTTATACTCTTGATCCAAAACAATAAGCCCTGAATCCATCGTATCGAGAATTTGTGTGACCCAATGAAAGTCTGCTATGTCCAGCGTGATATCGGACATTAGATTAGCTCCATGATTTCATAGATTATTTCTACGGATGGCTTATCAATTAAAAACAGTACCTCGCACTCGAAATCGAGCGCTTCTGCCATGTAGGTGTATTCGATAGTAAAGAGCTCACCCAACTCGCCTTGCTCTTCACAATAAGGTGTTAAGGTATCCACAATGCCTGGCTGACGAAGTGAGAACTGCTTGTCGAGTTGATCGCCCAATGATGTGAGAAATGACGAAACCAGTAGGTTAGAGATATTCAAGATGATTTCATTATGAGGCGTAAACTCAAGGAGGTAACCTAATTTTTCCCCAATCTGATTGATATCCCTACCACGTAAGCACACCAGTGCCTCTCCGTGAATACCACCACCGACAAACCTCTGCGCTACCGCAACGGAACTGTCACGCCCAACCACATCAACCAGTGTCATATGAAGCTCGCCGTAGGACAACGGTCCAACATGAGGAACAGGAAGTTGTATGAACTCATGTAAATGGTCGGCCATAATCGCAGCCCCTTTACCAAGGGCAATGTTCGCAATTTCACGGAATTTGGCTAGTAAGGAAAGCTCTTCGCAACCCTGGTTTTTAGAATCAACCGAATGACTAGGTTTGAACGCATAATGCAGTCCTAATTGTTCGTATAGTGGGAGCACCTGCTCTTCTGTCAGAGGCTTAGCGATAAAAGCTTGAGCACCAAGATCGAGACAGCGCTGTTTTGCCTCTTGTTGAACATCTCCAGAAATAATGACGATGTTGGTCGGGTACTGACTAACAGGTAATGATTCGAGGACCTCAAAACCATCCATTATAGGCATCGTTAAATCGAGAAACAAAATATCGATATTTTGCTCAGCAAGAATATTAAGCGCCTCATAACCATCTTGCGCTTCAATAAGATGCAATGATGTATCTTGTACGATAGAACGCGCAATAAGCTTTCTTGCAACAGCTGAGTCATCACATATCAGTATTTTCATGCCACCAATGGAACTAACGTCAAAAAAATCATAATACCTGTTGTAAACGTTCATCTCCATATGCTAAGCCAACAAATCAGAGGCTTATAAGCGATTTGATTCACATTTATACAAATTGACTACACTAAGAGGAAGGTTTCTTTACTAAGTATGCTCAACATAGCGCCAACTCCCTGCTATTTATCCTAAACTATTGGTGGTCAAATAGATTCGCGAGGTTTTGTATGTGGCAAGCAATATCGCAACAGCTTTCTGATACTTTATTGTTCGATTACCAGATCACGGAAAAAGTAAGGCTGTCTGGTGGGGATATCAGTGAAAGCTACATGATCAATGATGGCGAGCAACGTTATTTTGTGAAAATTAACGATCGCGAGTTTTTGTCTAAATTTGAGGTAGAAGCTGAAAGCCTGCATCTTTTGCGTGAAACATCAACCCTATTTGTACCTGAGGTGGTATTGGTTGGTAAAACCAAAAATGCCTCATTCCTAATTCTTAACTACCTTCCAACGAAACCATTAGAAGATGGTCCCAACAGCTTTAAATTTGGGCAGCAATTAGCTCACCTACACCAGTGGGGCGAGCAAAAAGAGTTTGGTTTTGATACCGACAACTATCTCGGTTCGACTCTACAGCCCAACAAATGGCACAAGAAATGGTGTGTATTCTTTGCTGAGCAACGCATAGGATGGCAATTACAGCTCCTTAAAGAAAAAGGCGTCACCTTGGTTGATATCGATGACTTTATCGACGTCGTAAAACAGCGGCTAGCAAACCATGCTCCGGAACCTTCTTTGTTGCATGGCGATTTATGGAATGGAAATGCGGCACTCACTGCATTCGGTCCTATCTGTTACGATCCTGCATGCTATTGGGGGGACAGGGAGTGTGATATTGCGATGACAGAGCTTTTTGGTGGATTTCAACCAGAATTTTATCAAGGCTACGAATCGGTTATACCACTTTCTTCAAGCTATGAAGAGCGTAAAGATATCTATAACCTTTACCATGTTCTCAACCATTGTAATTTGTTTGGCGGCCATTACTTGGAACAGGCTCAACTGGTTATTAATAAAATCATTTCTTATTAATTTGGAAGCCACTGCATATTTCAAGATGTAAAATCTCGAGGCACATCACTACAGAAAATCACCCTAAGCTCAAGGTTGAGTTTGGGGTCAAGTTTTGTACTTATTTCGACTCAATTAGCAACAACTCGACCTAATATCAAAGGAGACTTAACTTTGGATTGTGCCTATTTTCCTTGTAGGCAAAGTAAGTAAAGGGCTGTACTTCCTTGATGAATAGTGTGTTTAAAAGCCCTGCGAGATTAGGAGTTGTTGTATGAAAAATTATACCGAAAGGTATGTAAAGTGCCCGCATTGCGGACATTCTATCAGCATTACATTGGATGCAAGCAATGGTGACCAAGAATTTTATGATGATTGCCCAGCTTGTTGCCACGCTATCCACCTAAATATGCGAGTGGATGAGCTACAAGACAAGGTCGAACTATTTATCGATGACAATTACGAATAGCAGCTCGAGCATGTGAACATCAGAAATATAAAAACGCTTAAATGAAAAAGGAGCACTCGGCTCCTTTTTCTCATTCTAAAGCTGTTTTGCTGCAAGAACGCGCTCAACAGTATCAACAATTGCTTGAGTCTGAGGATCAAACTCAATATTAACACGCTCCCCTACTTGTCTCACTCCGAAAAGCGTTCGCTGCAAGGTTTCTGGAATTAGGTGTACCGAAAAACGACACGCTTCAACTTCACCAATAGTTAGCGAGCAGCCATCTAAACCAATGTAACCTTTCGCTAATACATATTTCATTGATTCTTGCGGCAGTTGGAACCAAATCGTGCGGTTATTGGGCGTATCGATGATATCGACAATATCTGCCGTTAAACTAATATGACCAGACATGCTATGCCCGCCTATTTCGTCACCAAACTTAGCCGCGCGCTCAATGTTTACGCTATCCCCTTCCACCAGCCGACCTAAATTAGTAAGAGCCAATGTCGCTTGCATTAAATCAAAACTGATAAGGTTGCCTTCGATCTTAGTCACAGTTAGACAACATCCGTTGTGTGCAACGGATGCACCAATTTCTAACCCTTTACAAAGTTCATCGCTTAACTCGACAACGTGCGTTTGAAAGCGTTCTTTTTTATCAATTTTAACGACCTTCGCCGTACCCTGAACTATTCCTGTAAACATTTCTTTTTACCTATTGATTTAATACCAACTGTAGTCGAAGACTAAGCCCTAAACACTGCGCTACAGGTCGGAAATAAAGACCGCAGACGATAAAGCCATGGCTTAATGAACACTGGTTTGTTCTCATGCATGCTTCAACATTACCATGATTCGCTGCTGTTCTCAGTAAAAGCGTATCCTTAGCGTGGAGAGCGTCCAGTCAGTGTTATCGACTATTCGCTACCTAGCTATGGAATATGAACATACAATTGTTTATCATTTGCGCGGAGTTTCTCCGAGGCATTTTTTCACCTTATCGTGACTAAAATCAATCATCAGATCCGTTCACCACATCTTTTGCCCTCGAGTACTCTCATTCTTTCAACTTATTGTTCCGCTCTGGAGTATTTTTCGTGCATCGCTATAAAGAAGAAGCATCAAGTCTTATCAAATTGGCGACCCCGGTATTGATCGCATCTGTCGCTCAAACTGGTATGGGGTTTGTTGATACCGTAATGGCTGGCGGCGTTAGCGCCACCGACATGGCTGCGGTTTCTGTCGCTTCAAGTATTTGGCTACCATCCATTTTGTTTGGGGTGGGTTTATTAATGGCATTGGTCCCTGTTGTCGCACAGTTAAATGGCTCTGGTCGTCGAGTGAAAATCCCGTTTGAAATTCAGCAAGGCGTCGTTTTGGCATTGCTGATCAGTGTGCCGATAATTGCAGTCCTGCTTCAAACCCAGTTTATTCTCGGGCTGATGGATGTTGAAGCACTGATGGCTGAAAAAACGGTGGGATACATTCATGCCGTTATATTAGCAGTACCCGCTTTTTTACTTTTCCAAACGCTTAGAAGCTTTACGGATGGTATGTCATTGACGAAACCGGCAATGGTTATTGGCTTTATCGGTTTGCTGCTCAACATTCCTCTAAACTGGATTTTCGTGTACGGCAAGTTTGGTGCACCTGAATTAGGCGGTGTTGGCTGTGGTGTAGCAACCACGATTGTTTACTGGGTCATGTTTGCCATGCTATTGCTGTATGTGATGACATCAGAGCGATTGAAAAGCATCAACCTATTTGGAGAATGGCATCGCCCACAATGGAAAGCGCAAGTTCGTCTATTCAAGCTCGGCTTTCCTGTTGCAGCAGCGCTGTTTTTTGAAGTAACACTGTTTGCTGTCGTTGCACTGCTCGTTTCACCACTGGGTCCTATCATTGTGGCAGCGCATCAAGTCGCGATTAACTTCTCCTCGTTGGTATTTATGCTACCAATGAGTATTGGTGCAGCAGTAAGCATTCGTGTCGGCCATCGACTTGGTGAAGAAAACGTAGATGGCGCGCGCGTAGCGTCACGAGTCGGCATTATGGTTGGTCTAGCATTGTCCGTTCTCACAGCGATTTTAACCGTCTTGTCTCGTGAGTGGATCGCCGAGCTTTACACTAGCAACCCAGAGGTAATCACTCTAGCGATGCACCTGCTCGTATTTGCCGCTGTTTATCAATGTACGGATGCGGTTCAAGTGATCGCAGCTGGTGCATTACGCGGCTATAAAGACATGCGAGCTATCTTCAACCGTACTTTTATTGCTTATTGGATTCTTGGGCTGCCAATTGGTTACGTCCTTGGCCGTACAGACTGGATTGTCGAGCCAATGGGAGCACAAGGCTTCTGGCTTGGTTTTATCATCGGCCTATCTTCTGCGGCCTTTCTGTTAGGCGTCAGAATGCGTTGGATGCATCGCCAAGAGCCAGAAGTGCAATTGAACTTTTCAGTTCAATAAAAAGTAAAAAAGCCAGCATCCGCTGGCTTTTTTGATCGAATAATCACACGGTTGAGTATACTTATAACAAGATTACGAAGCGGTTGATTTTGCTCTCTAGACAACGGATACGAAGTTATAAAAAAGGATATTTGTGCGGTCTATTTTATTGTTCTTAATCTTGATTCTTAATGGTTGTGATAACTGGTTTAATCCAGAGAACGCCATGTTTGATAAGTATCATCAACGTGTAGCCAATGTATTGGAAGCTCCTGCTATTCCAATAACATTACAGTCTACGGTAACGATTCCTGCGAAACGCGTTTTGTTCGAGCCATTGCCAAGGCTATCTATTGGCCTGCTAGAGAGCTATCAATTACGACAGTGCGGACTCTTTAATTTACTTGCCGAGAAAAACTCACAACTTGGAAAGGTGCAGGATGCCTTTCATGATTTTGATTATCAAACTGCCCTTTTAAGAGTCATGAATCGATGTTTATCCGAATTTCCACTTAGCGATGAAGAACGCGCGACATTGACAGAGCTTTACGCAACCAAGTGGCAACATTTAGACATTCATCTCGACAACTTACTACTCGTAAGTGATGCCATGCAAAAGCAACTAACTGCCTCTGATTGGCTATCTCAAGACACGACGAATGATATTGCACGCATTAACGATGTCTATCGTATTTTCAGCGAAATGTATGATTTACCCCACCGCGCGGTCTCACGTCTACCCGATGTGGAAGTTACGCAATATCAAGAAGAGTTAGAGAAATCTCGTTTACTCGGACGACTTTACTATTCAATGGTAAATACATCCCTTTGGTTAAAAGCGACAACTCAGCTACTTGAGCAGAACCAGAGCAATGTATTGTGCGGGCCGAACAGAGACACCACTCAGTTCCGCTACTTAAGAAATGTCTTTCAATCCATTTACGTTGAAGAAGTGCAACCTTATTTGGCTTATTTAGACAGTACCTATCAACAACTTAATGATGGTGCCACTTTGGTGGAGAACCGTATGCAACTCCATGGTCACCAGTATGGCATCATTGAGGCACATAGGACATTTAGGCAAGAAACCCTAAACCACGTTCAGTTTTGGCAGGGTCTCTTCAAACGATGTGGCGTAACCGTTGGCAACTAGTAAGTGCAGAGCGTTCTATTCCTTCAACCTTTCACGCAAGAATCGAGCAAAACGTGGTTTACCAGTATGTGTAAAACCGTTATATCTAAATGTAATGGTTGAACCAATTTTCGGAGGCTGGCGACGCACTTCATCGGTAAATCCGCTACCGATGTAAAACTCAATGCCATTTGGTAAGCGAACTAACATTGCTCCCATCATACCTAATAAGCGCCCTGTTCCTGGCTTATAACCCACAACTAACGCTTCATCATCTGCGTATCGTTTTAGTTTAAGCAAATCACTACCGCGTCCAGCCTGATAGCGGCTTGATACCTTCCGCAACATCACCCCTTCACCGTCGGATATTGAAATTTTATCCAACTGTGTAAACAGATGAGCTTCATTTTGAATGGCTCGGTGCTCGACATATTTGATATGAGGCTGGTCGACTTCAAGCACTAAATCTTTGATGTTGTAATAACGCTTCCGATAATCACCAGCGGAATATGGCATATCAAAGATCATAAAGTCGATATGTCGCCAAGCAGACTCTACAGGAGTTTTATCTAATACCGTTTGCTGAACAAGATGAAAGTTACCTCTCCCAGCCCAAAGTTCACCATCCAACGGATAATCAGGCAAAGGTCCTGTAAACCAATCTGGGGCGTAGATTCGATTACCATTTCTCGTCACGAGATGTTGCCCAGTCCAATAAGCGCGAACACCATCAAGTTTTTCGCTATACCAATATTCAGACACATCAATGCCATCCTGATAGCTTTGTGCAAGAGAAACTGGTGGTGCGAGAGAAGTATCCGCTTGAGGCTGTGAAGACGCTGCCATAACAGCCAGCGCAATTAATGTCATTTTTAATGGCATAAGAAGACCTTGTACAAAAAATCGCCTTTATTGAAACGTAAGTCCTCTCGATGACCTATTTATTACTAGTTATTCTTCGACTCATAACAATCAACATTAGTAATAATTTGCAAAGATAATCATAAACTTTAGACAGGTTTTGCATTTAGTCGTTACACATTATTCTCGTAAGGCGGATGGTTCGTCAATCGAGTTGGAATCTAATCATGACGTGCCTCCCCCGGTCTAACGACTTCTTTCGGCTCAAAATCTCTTATAAGCAAACCATTTCTCTGTGCGTTTTTGATTCTCAATTTGAGAATCAGTCCTTTCTCAAATTGAACAATATCATTAACAATATTTAACTGTTTGATTTTTCATTAATTTCAAATTGGCACGTTACCTGCTCTATATCCAATTAGAAAAACAAACGGAGACAGAGTCATGGAATTACGCAAACTAGAAATCAATCAAGACAAGTTAGCCATTGAGTTTTTTGGTGACTTAGACGCAAGCGGCTGTCGACAAGCACAACATCACATTGATGAAGTAATTCACAACAATCATCACAAAGAAGTCGAAATTAACCTACAGCACGTCCAATTTCTTGATTCTTCAGGGATTGGTGCCATTGTTTACTTATATAAGCGTCTAGTTGAACGTGAAAGAAGCATGAGTATTGAAAACGTATCAGGCCAACCTTTAGAAATCATGAGCTTGCTTCGTATCAACCATGCCATTCCCGTTAACTCAAAAGGACACTAAAAATACCGGTTTAAACGGAGGTTGGCATGGTAAATCTTTTACGACGATATGCAGTAAGCGGTCTTGTTGTCGGCATGTTTGGTTGTTCGTCGTTTGACTACCCAGAACACGGGAAAGGTGGCTTGGCGGAAAGCTATCAAGATATCTCGATCGAGAATTATCAGTTTTCCCCAGTAATGCCTGACGAGCCTTTAGGTCCAGAACATGGGTTAAGGTTTGATTGGCAATTGACCAAGTTACATCTAGACGCACTAATCCAAGAGGGCGCGCGCTGGTGTTTTCCTGCGGCAGTTGTTCAGGCCCTTGAAAAACAAAATAGAATTGCGCGCGAGTTAGAAGGTGGGCTTTTACTCGACGCTGCCAACGACCTTGTGATTCAGCGTCGACGCTTAAACCAGCTCGAACAACAACTCGACTACGTACTGAGCCAAACCACTTGCACACCGCCCGATGATATTGAAGCACTACGTAGCGACCTAAACATAGTCTCGGATATCTATGCACTACTTAATATCGACAACCAGTTTGCTGTCGATTCAGCAGAAATCAACCCGAAGTACATGGGACATTTGGCAGAAGCAGCCTACATTTTACGTGACCACCCTAACCTATCTCTTGTAGTAACGGGGCATGCGGATGCAACTGGAACACCCGATTACAACCAGAAACTTGCTCAAGCGCGTGCGGAACAAGTAAAGCGTTACCTAACCGTATTTGGTATCACTTCAGAGAGAGTCACTACCAAATCTGTCGGAGATAACCTGCCACTCTATGAAGGTGAAACATCTGCCGTGCGTTTAACTAATCGTCGAGTAAGCATCGAGGTTATTAGCCCTAATTCAGATAGCGATACCTCAATAAACCGCAACCCAACGGCAGGAGGCGCGCTATGAACACGATGAAACCATTTATCCTCTTAATGTTGTTGTGTCTGGTCGCGTGGGTACCATCTTCCATAGCGGATGAGAGCAATACTGTTAAGGTCGGTGATTTAATACAGATTAACTTACCCGGAGAGGCGTCGTTAAACCAAGGGTTTCAGGTTGATCGTCGTGGACGAATTAATTTACCAGAAGTCGGCCCTGTATTAGTGGCCGGCTACAATGAACAACAACTCCAAGACGTGATTATCGACAGGCTAAAGACCGTGTATCGTGACGTTAACAACGCTCGAGTTTTTATTAAACAGCAACAGTTGTTAGTGTCCGTTCAAGGCTACGTGGTCAAACCCGGTGAATATACCTTACCTTCTGGGTCCAACATTCAAATGTTTGTGTACGAGGCTGGCGGCCTGCGCGCAGGGGCTCAGCTTGATAAAATGATCGTGAAACGTGGAAATAAAAACATTGAATTTGACTACAAACGCTTCCTTGATACGGGTGACAATAGCCAGCTGCCAAAACTAGAATCACTGGATGTCTTATTTGTCCCCGCTTCCCCACTCGTTGGGAATATTGAGCAAGAGTTTGATGCAGCAAAACTCGCGAATTCAGGTGACAGCGCAGATTCCGCTCGTGCAATCAAAGTCTTTGGTGAAGTCAACGCACCTGGCTCGTTCTCATACAAGCCAAACACCACGCTAGTTGATGTCGTAATGCGAGCTGGCGGCGTGACACGATATGCCAGTGTTGAGCAAATTCGAGTGATAACAAACAATAACCCAACCATGTTTAACCTGAAAAAGTACCTTGATACTGGAGACCAAAGCCTACTGCCAGAGATCCTGCCAGGTGCCACCATCTTTGTCCCAAAACAGGAAGAAGAAATCAAAGCAGGTGCAAATGTGGTTTACGTGATGGGTGAAGTCGCCCATCCTGGGGCATACGAAGGCAAGCAAGGCGCTAGCTTCATGGATATCCTCGCCAACGCTGGCGGGCCCACTCGCTACGCAGAATCTCGCCAAATTCGCGTTATAAAAGCCGATGGCAAAGTCATCAAATTCGATCTTACCGCGCATACAGAAGGACTATCTTCAGCCAGACCACCAAATGTTGGACCGGGAGACGCGATTTTCGTGCCGGAGAAAACCGATTTCAATGAGAAGTCTTGGTTAAAAGTAGCACCTAGTCGAGCGGTCGCAGTGATGGGAGAAGTTGTTCGCCCTGGACGCATCGAGTGGTCAGACGAAATGGATTTGATTGATCTGCTTGCACACGTTGGAGGCCCAACTCGACGAGCTGATACCACCAAAATTGAAGTCGCCAATAACGGTCAAATGACACAATTTGACTTAGACCAATACATTCTGGATGGCTCACCAACATCAAGTCTACCTCAAGTTTCCGCAGGTACAGTCGTAAGGGTACATGCATTGCCTGACGACCCATCCGATAATAAATCGCAATGGGTAAGCCAAAGCTCTGACGCATCGATATACGTTTTCGGGCAAATCAATGCACCTGGGCGCTATCGTTTCACTGAAGATATGCATTTTCTGGATATTTTGTCTGCCGCCGATGGACCGACAATGGATGCAGATATTCACAACATCCGTGTCACACACCGAGGCCTAGGTTATGCCAAAGTGAGTAAATTGAATTTATCGATGTACTTTGAAACAGGTGATGAATCAATTCTGCCCCACGTTCGTCCTGGTGATACCATTTACATTCCAGAAAAAAACAAAAACTGGTTAGATCGTTCAAAAGAGTCCACGGTACGCGTATTAGGTGAAGTAAGAGACCCAGGGCGATACGTATTCAATGACAACATGACTGTGCTTGATCTGTTAGCGGAAGCAGGAGGACCAACTGACAATGCCTACCTTGAAAAGATCAGTGTGGTCAATATGTCTTGCTGCCAGGGCCAAGCCCGAACATTTGATTTGGTGAACTTTAGTAAAACAGCCAACATTTATGAGCTGCCAGTCATTCGCGCAGGCGACACGATTTACATTCCCCATAAAGACGAAAGCTTTATTGAAAAAGCGAGGGCCGGATTAAGAGATATTTTACAAATCACCACAACCATCGTGTTAATAGGAGCGTTGTAATGACTATTCCTGCAACTCACGCTGAGATTGAACAAATTTATCTTCAGAGTGAACAGAAAGGCCACAAAACGATTTGTGTTGTGGGTTGTAAATCTGAAGATGGTGTCACTTCCGTGGCTTCATCTCTTGCAGAGCGCTTGGTTTTAGCAGGCCACAATACTTTGTATGTAGACCTCAACTTATTCAAACCCGCTTATCACACTGTTCACGAATTTGATGATGACGAGAAGGTTGGCCATTTGATCACACGAGAGAATACACATCAAACTTTAGTCGGCCTCCCAGCTCCATCTCTCGCCAGTACTCAGTTAGCGTACCGAGACCCAACAACGCTGAAACAAAACATTGCACAATGGTTAACGCAGTACGAGCGCGTCGTGATAGATACATCACCACTTCTTAGTGTCAACCGAAGCAATATTGCGCCTCAAGTGATTGCTGGCGTATGTGATGCTACTTTGTTAGTAGCGCATTATGGCTCTACGACTGCAACCCAGCTCGAGCAAGCCAAAAAGCTACTCGATGCTAGCGATGCGAACTTGATTGGTTCTGTACTGAACATGAAGCACACTCCAAGCCTGAAAGATGAGTTAATCCGCCAAGTTTCCAAGCTGCGTTTCTTACCAAAAAAGTGGAAAGAAAAACTGTCTCAGCAAATTAAAAAAAGCGAACTGTTTATGTTATAGGGAGCGCTATTATGACGATAAATAACACATTGACTATCGAGCAAGAATTAGTGGATGAGCATATTCTTCAGCAAATGATCAAAGATACGTGCGCCGAAATCATCCCTACCTTGATTGATCACTATGTCGAAGAGTCACGTGATCGCATGGAGAAAATAGAGCAAGCATTAAGCACAAAAGATCTTCAAACATTAGAGTTCGAGGTTCACACACTGGGCAGTTCTGCTCTCGCTCTAGGCAATCGAACGCTTTCAAGACAAGCAAGAATGATTGAGAAGTACTGTGTCGAAGGAAAAATACCAAAAGCATTGGAGCTTTGTGAAACACTTCCTCAACTCGCCAATGAATCGTTTGATGCGTTAGAAAAGCGAAAAGCTCAAGGGTTTGAGTAGTATCAGTGTCTTACTCCCTAGCGAAGCATCGCGTTTGATAAAGCGCGATGCCGACATCATCTCAGAAATTTAGACTCCAAATTCAGTCACCCTCGCCAAGCCACACACCTTGAAATTATTTGGGCATAACTTAATCAATTAAAAAGTATGGATTTTTCGCAAATTTCCTACCTTGTGCTAATACTTAAATAACGCTTTTCTCAAATTGAGAATTTTCAGCACTAGAGAGCAATAAACCACTCATAACGCCAAATAGTAGTGCTGACAAAAATCATAAAAAATGAAACAAACTACGTTGGGATGGGACTATGAGACCAAGGGTGTTACTGGTAGAGGACTCTACTTCACTAGCCATACTTTATAAGCAGTATGTTAAAGACGAACCTTATGACATTTTTCATGTCGAGACAGGTCGCGAAGCGATTCAATTTATTGAAAGAAGCAAACCTCAGCTCATCATTCTCGATTTGAAACTGCCCGACATGTCTGGCGAAGACGTGCTGGATTGGATCAACCAGAATGACATTCCTACGTCCGTTATTATTGCTACGGCGCACGGCAGCGTCGACTTAGCCGTTAATCTAATTCAAAAAGGTGCGGAAGATTTCTTAGAAAAGCCCATAAACGCTGATCGCCTAAAAACGTCAGTTGCATTGCACCTTAAACGCGCCAAATTGGAAGATTTGGTGGAAAATATTCAGTCCAAGTTTGATCGCCACAACTATCACGGATTCATCGGTTCAAGTCTCCCGATGCAGGCGGTATACAAGACCATTGATGCTGTTGCGCCAACTTCTGCCAGTGTGTTTATTGTGGGAGAAAGCGGCACAGGTAAAGAAGTTTGTGCTGAAGCCGTCCACCGCCAGAGCGACCGTAAAGACAAGCCTTTTATTGCAATTAACTGTGGGGCTATTCCACGAGATTTGATGGAAAGTGAGATTTTTGGTCACGTTAAAGGAGCCTTTACTGGAGCGACAACAGATCGAAAAGGTGCGGCGACGCTGGCACATGGTGGTACGCTTTTTCTTGATGAGCTGTGTGAAATGGAACTTGAGATGCAAAAGAAGTTGCTCCGCTTTCTACAAACGGGCACTTACACCCCTCTTGGTGGCACTCGAGAAATGAAAGTGGATGTGAGAATCATTTGTGCCACTAACCGAGATCCATTAACAGAAGTAGAAGAAGGTCGTTTTCGTGAAGACTTATACTACCGTGTGCACGTTATACCTATTGATATGCCCCCATTACGTGAACGAGGAAGTGACATCGTCACGCTTACCAAGCACTTCTTGACCACTTACGCCAAACAGGACAAAAAGAAATTCTCAACAATCGACAGTGAAGCTCAACATATCATCAAGCATTACGAATGGCCGGGTAATGTAAGGCAACTACAAAACATCATACGTAACATTGTGGTGCTTAATAACGACGAAAAAGTCACGGTGAGCCACCTACCCGCTCAACTCACTAAAAAGTCTAAAGTGACGAAAACAACGACGCCTGCGCATGTTGCTCAAGAGTCAGCAAACATTGCACCAATCACACCACCACCTGGTTATACTGAGGAACCTTCACCTTCTGCGGTCGAACCGTCGATTACCGCAGCGGAGCTGCCTGGTACACCGTCCTCTGCTGCTACCTCACCGTACTTTAACTCTGATGGAACCATTCGTCCTATGTGGCAAGTAGAGCGTGAAGCAATTCAAAACGCAATCGCGTACTGTGATGGCAACGTCCTCAACGCCGCTGTCATGCTGGAGTTAAGCCCATCTACGGTTTACCGAAAAAAACAAGCGTGGGAAGCGGATGAAATTAATCTCGAACAATCTTGATAAACCTGCCATTGGTGAAATTTGGATCTTGCTTGATAGCCGTCTATTCGGCGGCATTGAAAGTCACGTTATCGAGCTAGCTCGGGGATTAATCGCCTTTGGAAACAAAGCTCGAGTTGTGCTAACCACTGAGTATTCGCCAGCCGCTCAGATTGTACAGAAGGCAAAAGAAGCCGCGATCCCTGTGAGTTACTTAAACTATTTGTCTGGCGAGCCCAATAAAGCTTTAAAAATTAAACACCTAACAAGCGCCGTCGCCAATCACCAACCCTCAGTGGTTCACTCCCATGGTTATAAAGCGTCGATTTTGTCGCGCTGCGCCAAACTGCTCACCCGTACGTTTCCTCGTTTGATTTCAACTTATCATGCTGGTGAATCGTCCTCAGGGAAGCTATGGCTATACGATTGGCTTGATAGAAGCTCAGGCAGCCTATCTGACTATTGCTTTGCTGTCAGTCCAAGTATTCAGCGCAAAGTTTTTTGTTCTTCAGAACTGCTGAATAACTTTGTTTCGATTCCCAACAGTCAACTCAACTATCAGGAGATCGCTTTTGTCGGCCGATTGAGCCAGGAAAAAGGCGCCGATCAATTTATTGAGGTAGCGAGGCTCTGTCCAACATTACAGTTTAGTGTGTACGGTGATGGCCCAGAAAAAGAGTCGCTTAATCAAACTGCCCCTCAAAATGTGACTTTCTTCGGCCATCAAACCGATATGGAAGGTGTTTGGGAAAATATCAGCGTACTTATTATCTCTTCTCGTTATGAGGGTCTTCCAATGGCGGCGCTTGAAGCCATGTCGAGAGGCATTGCCGTGATGAGCTTACGTGTAGGTCGTCTTCCAGATATTATCCAAACGGGTAAAAATGGTTTTATCGTCGAAGACATTCCCTCTCTTGCTAAATGTCTTCATGACTGGATGTCGATTGGTGAAGCGCAACAATCACTCATTCGCCAGAATGCTCGACAAACCATCATTGATGATTTTTCAGCGCAAAGTGTGATTCCCGTATTGCTACAAAAATATCAAATTGAAACGGATCACTAATCCATATTGGTTCTCAATATGAGAATGATGAGGTCTAAATATAAATATCATATAAGATTCAATCACATAAACTAATGGCATATTTTGGCATCTCTATTGCAGCTCAGCAGTTAACGCAGATTAATGATGAGACAGAGGTGACTTATGACTATGCCAAAACGCATTCTATATGTTCATTATGGTGATAATTGGATTCGCGGCAGTGAAGTGGTGCTTCTGGATCTCATTTCAGGAATCGACCGCAATAAGTTTGAGCCTTTCGTATGGTCAAACTGCCAACCATTAATCGATAAGTGCCAATCGCTCGGAATTGAAGCGGAACATTCAGCCTTCAATTTGGTTGGTGGTTGGAGCGCTCCACGCTGGGATATTAGCGGGTGGAATAGCCTTATCAAACAAGGCTCAGATTTGATCGAAAAGCACAGCATCGACTTGGTACACGTCAATAGCGGCGGCCCTTGTCAATGGATGTGTTTGGCTGCTCGCATGAATCATATACCACTTGTCACGCAACTTCATTGCCATTATACATTGCGCGATCGCTTCTCTCTCGGACTTCACCTCTCTCCAAAATTGATTTGCGTTAGCAAAGATGTTGGACGCGAAATTCTTCAGGACGGCTACCCACAAAACCAACTTCATGTCGTACACAACGGCGTTTCACTTCAAGGCGTGGATACACCCATAGACATTAAAGATCGCCTCGGAATCCCATCACAGGCCTTTACCTTTCTGTCGGTGGGTTCGCTGATTAAGCGCAAAGGGTTTGACCGCCTTATTCGGGCAATGCGCATGCACAACTACCACCACCACAACCCTCACCTTGTTATTGTTGGTGACGGCGAAGAAAGAGAAGCATTGCAACAGCTTGCCGCAGATCTTGGTATCCAAGAACGAGTGCACTTTGTCGGAGAGCAACACAATGCTGGAGCGTGGATGTGTGGTAATGCAGACGCTTTTATTAGCGGCGCCTATGAAGAGGCCTTTGGTCTCGTGCTCGGGGAAGCGGCTTTAGCTCAACTGCCCATCGTGGCTCCTAAAACGGGAGGCATTCCTGAGTTGTTCGAGCATAATCACTCTGCATTGCTGTACCAGAACAGTGGAATGGCGAGCCTGTTAAACGCGATTCAACAAGTCATGCAAGACGCGGCATTAAGAAACAAGCTGGCGGAAAACGCTTACCTACATGCTAGCCAGCACTTAACGACGACTGCATCTATCAACGCTATTGAACGTATTTACGAAGGTGAACTTAATAATAACGCCATTACACCAATGCCAATGACTCACTGCATGAAGCCTCTTTCACGCTGGTTGAGCATCAATTGAGGAGCCCGGTCATGAAACGTGTATTGATGTTCGACGCCATCCCAATGCAAGGTGGATCCAAAATCGCGAATGCAGAGCTCCTTAAGCAGTGCGATAAGCTGAACGTGATTGGTTATCTACTCACTACAAATCCAGAGCATTGGGCGTCACTGCTTAGTGATACACCGCGTGTGCAAGTTATAAAAATAAAACCATCACCATTTAACTCGACTCATGGCCTGACCTACTGGTTGATGAACGCTTACTACTTTCTCCAACTTCTCTACGCGTGCATGAAGCTGCCAAAAATAGATAGCTTTTTGGGCCTATCTTGCCCAAGTAATGATATGCCTTTGTACTTACTACGATTAATTAGCAAAAAGCCTGTGGTACAGATGGTTCATGGTCCTATTGGACGATCGAGATCTGCTGGCTACTGCTTAGTAAAAGCATCGGCAATTTACTACTTGGCAAACACCCGCGAATCAATGGTAGAAGCATTACAGGCCTACCTCAAAACAGAGAAGCCAGCCACCGAACGTTATTGGTGTGGTTTGAATACATCTACGTTTGTTAATGGATTATCGAAAGATCGCTGGCCAAAACAAGCGAATCCGATTTCAAGCCGCGTTTTCTGGGCAGCTAGCTTACTAAAATGGAAGAACATCGATCTTTTGCTTGATGCTTTAACACTTGATGAGTCGAAAAAGATCAAATCCACCGTGTGTTACATCAAACCTAATGTGGCAGGTGTGGAATATTCAACACCGGACTTCAACACACAAGGTGTTGAATGGCATGAGTGCCCAAACAACTTAGATGAATTGCGTTCACAGTGTGGTGTGTTTGTTTCCACCAGTCTCAACGAACCTTTTGGGTTATCTATTTTGGAAGCTCTCGCTGCAGGTATGTGTGTCGTCATTCCACATGATGATAGTTATTGGGACCGCGTGTTAACTCACGGCCGAAATTGTATTAAATACACGCCTAACAATGTGGCTTCGTTACACAACGCAATTCGCCTTTTGAATGAATCGCCGTGGATGAAAGTAACGATGGGTATCGAAGCACTCAATGTTTCTCAACTATACACAGCCGAACGTTGTTATTTACCAATCGCCCAGTACCTCGCTAGCGAAATTGCTACCAACAATGATTGCACACTCAAGACACCGCAAGACATCAAAGGATATGATCATGTCTAAAGCAATGACCAACATGACGCTATTTGCTATCGCCTTAGTGATCAATAAAAGCATCAGCCTAATCATGCTGCCTGTATTGCCCCACTTTCTCTCACCAGAACAAATGGGCAAGCTTGAGCTTCTAACAACCTTTGGTGTTGTTACGACCTTATTCGTCAGTTTCGCTTTGCATGAAGCGCTTTATCGATTCGTCGGCGTTGAAAAGGATAAAAATACGCGCACAAGCCTACTAAACCAGCTGTACTCACTTGCTTTACTCATCGCTGGCGTCGTCGCTCTTAGCTTGCTCACTATCATTTTAATCGCCCCCATTCCCGCGCCTTTTACGCGAGTCGAATTTGCTATTGTTATGTTTGCCATCGTTCTAGAAGGCAGTATTGCAATCGGCACTGCCTGGTTAAGAACACAAGACGACAAAGCAAGAACTCTGCTTAACGTCATGGTCACTACCACCATTTTTCAGGTCATTTTTATCGTCGCGGCGCTGTCTGTTCATCCCCATGTTATTTCTGTTTTATGGGGGGGCTTGTTGGCTGCTATTACTCAATTTGTTTGGCTGCACATCGCTAACCATTACAACGTCACTCTTCCTAAGCTGACATTGGCAAAACAATACCTAAACTACTGCCTACCAATGATGATGGCCGGTTTAGTAGCATTTTGTCTCAATGGCGCTGAACGCTGGTTCATTGGTGCCAACACTTCTCTTGCGACGTTAGGGATTTACGCGATAGCGGTAAAATTTGCAGTGGGCATGTGTATTTTAGTGCAGCCGTTTGGCATGTGGTGGATGCCACGTCGATTTAACTACTTAGAAGGGCGCAAGAACACTGAAGCAGTGCGCATCACACACTTAGGTATGATTTACATTACAGGTTTGAGTGTAGTGGTTGGCACATTAGCAATGGTGATGATCACCCACTTACTGCCAGAAACCTATCATGAGGCGGTACTATTCAGCTTATTCTTGCTACCTATCGCCATGTTAAAAGAATGGAGCGAGCTGATTAACATCTCCATTTTGTACAAGCGTCGTACTCGCTGGCTACTGGGTATAAATGTCGTCTCTGCGTGCGTTGCGATTGCTTTGCTGTTTGGCTTATCTTCTCTGGGTATTTATGGTGTGTTCATTGCGCTTTATTACGCACAACTGTGTAAGCTGGGCCTGACTTATGTAGTAGGCCAACAATGTATGACGTTGCCTTTTCACCTAAGTCTGATGGTTTTATTACAGATTATATCCGGTGTGGCACTGTTCCTGCTTCACTCTTCACAATCAATAGGCATCGCCATCGCAATTTGCATTTTGACATGCAGTTTGCTGGCAGGGATAGCCACTCGCTACATGAGTAAAGAGACGCTCAATGCTCTCACTCGATACATAGTGAAACGGCGTGGACAGGTGAAGAGATACTCGTTATGAATGAAACCAAGGTGAGAACAAAACAGTCCATCGCAGCACTGACGATCACTGTCTGTATCGGCCTGCTTTGGATTGTTATGCCTCATCCCATTTTGATTGTTGCGTTGTGTTTCGCACCACTCGCGTTACTGTTTGTTCTCAATCAAACGTTTTGGCTTGTCACACTGTTCGTTATTTTTTCATTCTTTCGTATTCACGAAGCCTTTCCTGTTATCTATAACTTCAAGATCCCATTACTCTTATCACTGGGGGCACTCGCCGCACTCGCTTTTCACCTTCTTATAAGCCGCCAGATTACAGCTTTTTGGCACCCTTCATTAAAGTGGCTGTGTATATTTTGGGGTCTGGTGATCATCGGAATCATATTCGCTTCCAGTCGTGATATCGCAATAACGGTGTTCAAAAACACCTATTGGAAAATCATCATTATGACGTTGGCCATCACCTGGCTTATTACTAAACCTTCACAGCTCGCACAGATGTCAAAAGCAATTATTTTCGCCGGATTATTGATTGGCTTAGTGGCATTACAAAACGCTGCGAATGGCATTGATTTGGTTGAAGGGACGCGCGTGTCGATAGGACGATCCATAGGTTCAGTACTTGGCGATCCTAACGATTTGGCACTAGTGCTGATGTTTCCCCTTGCCTTTACCGTTAGTCAATTGATGGAGAAGCATTCCCCCAAGCATCTCAGGCTCTTTGCCCTTATCACCTGTTTGGTTTTGTTCTTTGCGATCATTGAGACGCAGAGCCGCGGGGGGTTACTAGGTTCACTGTCTGTATTTGCCTACTTTGCTTTTAAACACATCAAAAGCAAAACATTAGTCTTGGTATTAGGCGCTATCGCAGCGATCGTACTCTACGCATTCGCTGGTATTTCAGGACGAGAATCGGGGGGAGCCGCTGAGGATGGTATAGATGCCTCTGCGATGGGGCGACTTTATGCGTGGGAAGCGGCATTTAAAATGGCGCTGCATCACCCGTTGACTGGCGTAGGTCTAGATAACTTCTACTTTAATTACTATTTCTACAGCCCACACTGGGATGGTATCAACCACGCCGTCCATAGCACTTGGTTTGGCGTGTTAGCAGAAACGGGTTTTGTCGGGCTCGCGGTGTTCATTACTTTAATTGTGTCATTGATCCGCACCTCTTTGCATTCCATCTCATTGTTGACACCAAAATCAGATTACACCCTCTCTGTAGGAGCAAACGCCGTGTTAAGTGGGCTTATCGGTACCATCGTATCAGGCACTTTTCTGACTCAAGGTTTCACCTGGCCAATTTACATTCTAGCGGCATTAACAGTTGTCGTTAGCCGAATTGTTCAAAGTGACTGTCAAAATGAGAAATCCTAGTTTCAAACATAAACAAAACCCATAACTCACTGTTTTAAAATGGCTAATTCCTTGGCACGCATTGTGATTACTCACTTAATTAGTAATCAAATAACCAAGACTCAAGGAGAGCCACATGACGGACATCGTAGTATTTGGAGAAGATTTTGGTGGGTTACCCTCTTCCACTCAGCATATTGTCAAGCGACTAGCAGCGAACCATCGAATCCTTTGGGTGAACTCCATTGGCCTTCGTCAACCTAAGCTGGATTCTAAAGACATACAGCGTGCGTTAAACAAACTCACTCGTGTATTTCATAACGTAGGCTCACACAAGCCAACATTGGACTCTGAAACAAACCCAAACATTCACATCATCAACTTGCTCACCATTCCTGCCCCTAATTCTGCATTAGCAAGAAAAGTGGCCGCTAAGATGATGAAACACCAACTCAACAAACAATTACAAGCTCTTGGTTTTGATAAGCCTGTATTTTGGACGTCGCTCCCGACTGCTGCCGATGTTTGTGCAGAAATGAACCCACGTGGACTGATTTACTATTGTGGCGATGACTTTAGCGCTTTAGCTGGTGTTGACCACGACACGGTAACAAAGCACGAACGTACTCTTGTTAATGCGGCCAACGTTATCTTTACGGCAAGCGAAACACTCTCCACCAAGTTTCCATCACATAAAACCGTCACTTTGCCTCATGGTGTCAACGTTAGTCTGTTTTCTGAGCCAGCACCGAAGGCCAAAGACTTGCCTGACAACGGCCGCAAAGTGCTGGGCTTTTATGGTAGTTTGTCTGAATGGTTAGATTACGACTTAATTGCCCAAGTCGCAGACCAAGCGCCTGACTGGGATCTCGTGTTCATCGGCCCTAACGAGTTCAGTGATAATCCACTTCCACAAAGATGCAACGTATACTACCTGGGCCCGAGAGCGCATCACACTCTGCCACGTTACTCCCAACACTGGGATGCCAGTTGGTTGCCCTTTGTTAGTAACGCTCAAATCAAAGCGTGTAACCCCCTCAAGCTTCTTGAGTACTTGGCAACAGGAACCCCTGTTATCAGCACACCATTTCCTGCATTAATGCCCTACAAACATATGCTTCATGTGGTTCAAGATGTCGAAGACGTGCGTGCCAGTCTCGATCACCTCTTACCTCCACCGACAGATTCAAAGTCATTTGTTCAACAGCAAAGCTGGGAAGCAAGAGCCAACCAAGTTGAGAAATTAGTGAGGACGCTATGAACGATTTGAGAGAGAACCTTAGTGTATTACTACATGGCGCTTGGCGACGTCGTTACATGATCGTTATACCAATGCTTGTCTTACCGGTGCTGGGTTTCATCATAAGTAAGCTGGTTCCGACGACTTATGTTGCTCATACCAGCATGCTTATTCAAGAGACAGCGAAAATGAACCCGTTCCTTCAAGACCTTGCCGTCTCAACAATGCTTAAAGACCGATTGAGCGCACTCAGTACTCTGCTAAAAAGCCGACACGTTTTGTATTCTGTCGCAAAAGAACAATCGTTGATCAATGACGAGATGAGTGCAAAAGAGCAAGAGTTCATCATAAAAGATCTCGCGTCGCGCCTGTCTGTTCAGCCACTCGGTAAAGACTTCATTCAAATTCAATTGCAAAGTGGTAAATCAGAAGGAATGGAGTCGATGCTGCTGTCTGTCAGAGAGCATTTTGTCGAACAACTTTTGGCACCTGAGCGTTCTTCGATTAAAGATTCGAGCCATTTTTTGACTATCCATATCAACAAACGCAGGGAAGAACTAGACAAGGCTGAACAAGCTTTTGCAGAGTATAAAAATACTTACTCAGACGCGACACCCGAAATGCAAGCTCAAAGCCTTACTCGCCTTGCTAGCCTCAAACAAACGCTAGCCGAAAAGGAGGCGGAGCTTGCTGGTGTTTCACGAAGTCTAGGCAGTTTGGATCAACAACTATCCAAAACGAACCCGGTTATCGGTAAACTGGAAGAGCAAATCATCGACATTCGTAGTGAACTTACCCTGCTTCGCGCTAAATACACAGAGGCGCATAGTTTAGTGCAAGGTAAGTTGCGAGAATTAAACCGGTTGGAGCAGGAACGCTCGGTACTCTTGAACTCTAAACAACCAGAACTAAACAGTGCTCAACTATGGGATATCGCGAGCAATACCACAGTAAACAGTCTTGGCGAAGCACAGCCTCTACTTGTCTCCCAACTACATCAATTACAAATGATGCGCGGACGTTTTGAAGCACTTACGGAAGAAACCAACAGCTTGCGAGACATGATCCAAGAATTAGAGCGAAATGCGCACCAATTTGGGAGCACAGCAACAGAAATCAACCGCTTAGCTCGTGACGTCGCAGTGAAGAGAGAAATGTATGATGAACTCGTCGAACGCTATGAGATGGCCCAACTAACGGGTTCTTTGGGAGAGTTTGAAGAGAATAAGCGCGTAAAAATCATTGATGAACCGTTCACGCCAACGATTCCAACTAACTTACCTAGTTTTGTATTTGTCATTTTAGGATTTATTGGTGGCGCTGGTTTAGGCATTGGATTAGCGACGATACTAGAGTTAGCCGATAACTCTATCCGCTCTAAAAGAGCATTAGAAAAACACCTTGGTGTTCCTGTCATCACCACTTTACCCAACGTAGTGTACGGAAACTAACCGCCATAAGAACTCATTTACAAGCACTCGGTCGGCGAGTGCTTTTCTTTTACTACTGCCTTATACAGCCTCATAGCATGTCCACTAATATGAATCTCAAATTGAGAATAAACATAAATCCTCACAAACATCAATATTAACTTATTGTTTTTAAATGATTAATTTTTTGGCACGCAGTCTGCAATTCCTAAATAAACAAAGAACTCAACGAGGGTTTGAAAATGGAATTCAGACAAAAACACAATAACACTAAGCACAGCAAAAAAGTGATATTACACGTCGTGCAACACTTAGCTCCTGGTGGTTTAGAAACGCTCGTACTAGAAATGCTTCGTTTTGCGCAGCCCAACCATTCCGTTTTTGTCGTGAGCTTAGAAGGAAGCAAAGAACATGCACTACAAGGCTGGCAAAAACTGTTGCCCTACCAAGGCCAACTACACTTTCTTAATAAAAGACCTGGATTCAGCGGGAAGACCATCGCTACGCTGACTTCAATGATAAAAAGAATGCGACCAGACGTGGTCCACACCCATCATATCGGCCCACTTCTGTATGGTGGTATTGCTGCACGTTTAGCGCACGTACCTGTAGTGATTCATACCGAGCACGACGCATGGCACCTTAATAACAAAAAATCAGCTCAACTACAGTCCCTTTTGCTAACGATGATTCGCCCGCAAGTGGTTGCCGATGCTAACTTTGTCGCCCATCAAATACAGACTAAGTTAAAGTATCGCAAAGTTTGTACTATCCATAACGGGGTTGACTGTCAGAAGTTTAAAAGCGGTGACCAAACGGCAACAAGACACTTGTTTGAACTTCCAACCGACAAAATCGTGATTGGCGTTGCCGGGCGTCTAGAAGCAGTTAAAGGCCATAAAGCGCTTATCGAAGCCTTCTCTCATCTTACGCCAAACACACACCTAGCCATTGCTGGAGATGGTTCTCAGCGAGCTCAATTGGAAGCACAAGTTAGAACGTTAAAACTTGAGGATCGCGTTACCTTTTTAGGCTTGGTCGACGATATGCCCAGCTTTTACCAAAGCCTCGATTTATTTTGTTTACCGTCGCTTCAAGAGGGTTTCCCCCTCTCAACACTAGAAGCTCAAGCATGTGACGTTCCTTGTGTCGCAACCGATGTTGGTGGCGTGAAAGAGACACTCTGTCCGAACAACAGCACACTGGTTGAAGCAAATCGTGTGTTTTCGTTGGCCGAAGCGTTATCACATCAAATGGAATCATCACACCATTCTCCTCGAACTTTTATTCTCAAACACTTTGATATCAGAGACATGGTGAGTCGCTACTCACGTTTGGCCAAGGAGGCTAGCTATGAATGATTTACTTTGGATTATAGGGTTTGGTTTATCCGCGTTTTTGATTGTCTATCATCACGTTGGGTACCCACTGCTCCTTAAGTGGCTTCCTTTAAAACAGCAAGACGAAACCAAAGCACCATTTGTAGAGCGAGCTTACAAAGCCTCCAAAACAGACAGCCAGCTACCCTCTATTACTGTCATCGTGCCCGCCTACAATGAAGAACAATGGATAGCAGAGAAGATCCGTAACCTTGCGAGCCTAGACTACCCGAGGGATAAATTAAGAGTAGTGATCGCATGTGATGGCTGCACAGATAACACAGCCGAGATTGCTCAAGCGACAATTCAAGAAGCAATCTGCTCTGATACTCTGTTCATTATTAATGATCACCAAGTCAATCGCGGTAAAGTTGCCCTACTCAACGAAGAAATGCGTCATGTTAGCTCGGACATTACCGCACTGAGTGACACGTCGGCATTGATTTCTTGCGATTCTCTATTGCTAGCTAGTCAGCATTATCAAAATGAGAACGTTGGAGTGGTTAACGCAACATATCAAATAATGAGCACTGATAACCAAGGTGAAGCGGCGTATTGGCAATACCAGTCTCGAGTAAAGCACCAAGAATCTTTGTTAGGTTCAACGATTGGTTCCCACGGTGCGTTTTACACTTTCAGAACTCACTTATTTGAACCACTGGAAGTTAGCACCATTAATGACGACTTTATTCTCCCTATGAGAATCGTTTTGCGAGGCTATAGCGCTATTTACGAGCCAAACATGCTGGCTCTTGAACTAGAACAGAGCTCAGACAACGCAGATTTCAAGCGGCGCCTAAGAATTTCAGCGGGTAACATGCAGCAGCTCATGCAATTAAAGAAATTACTGCTACCTCGTTATCGTGGCACTGCCTTTGCATTTCTATCGGGAAAGGTTCTGCGCTTAGCAACACCCTATTTGATGATTGTTTGCTTTATTTGCTCACTACTACTGGCACACAATCCACTGTTTCAAGTAATGCTGTTCGCACAAGTTGGTATTTACAGCATCGCGCTTATTACTTACTTAATGCCAGCACTTAACACTATTAAACCTTTTAAGCTGATTAGCTACATCGTCATTGGTCATCTCGCCAACTTTATCGGCGGTATGAAGTATTTGCTCGGAATGGAAAATGGACGTTGGAAACGCGTCAACCAATAAGGAAAGCATCATGAAAAACTCACGCTACGATTCAAATGTATGCCACGCGAAAAGAACGTTTGATGTACTGGTTGCAATGCTTATTTTGGTCGTCACTGCACCACTTTTCCCATTTATCGCGCTAGCGATCAAAACCACATCGAAAGGCCCTGTGATTTATCGCCAATTGCGAGTAGGACGCTGCACACCAGAAAAAATGGATCTTTTTCAAATCATGAAGTTTCGCACCATGTATATTGATGCAGAGCAACGCTCTGGCGCAGTATGGGCAACTGAAAATGATCCCCGCATCACGCCAGTAGGACGCTTTTTACGCAAAACACGTTTAGATGAACTACCTCAACTGTTTAATGTGTTGAGAGGTGAAATGTCGATGATTGGGCCGCGCCCAGAACGCCCAGCTTTCTACCAGAAATTGGAAGATGAAATCCCCTATTTTGTAGAGCGCACATATGGCGTGTTACCAGGTATCACAGGCTTAGCTCAGGTTAACCAAGGCTATGATGCATGCATTGAGGATGTAAGACGCAAAGTTGGGTTTGACCACAGTTACGCACTAAGCTTAGGTTCGTTTTACTCTTGGATTTCAATGGACCTTTCAATCATGAGCAAAACATTCGTTGTGATGATTGACGGACGAGGTCAATAACTTCCGGTTCTGGTAACGGTCACTCTTGCCACTGGCGGCGCATCTTTTCTATCGTCGCTGGTGGCACATCATGAATGCTTTGATACGCTCCGTGGCACACTTTAATTTCCACCTCGATGCGCTTCTTCATGCAGTAGTCCATGTAACGCTTCATCTCCCAATGTCGAACAAACGTATTGCTCACAATCACAACTTTCCCTCTGTTCAACCACTTTCTAGTTTGCTGAAAACACCACTCATGCGCTTGAGGTAATTGAACTGGTTCAAAGTGATAATCACCTTCATCATTTTCAAAATACATGTCAGCTTCAAAATGCTTAGCACCAAGATCTATTGCCAATTGTTTTGCTAAGGTTGTTTTACCTGAACCCGGAAGTCCACGAATAAGAATGAGTTTAGCCAGTGACATAATACAGTTTAATGAGGTGGGAATAAGCCTAAACTGTAACGAAATTATTGGAAAAGAAAAGTAGAAATAAAAAATGCCGAGCACATTAGGCTCGGCATTTAAACTCAATCATGGATCGTGTTGTATTTATTTGTAAGCTGGCAGTTCTGTTCTTAACCCTTTCACCAAACTTACGCACATCAACAGCAGAACAAAAGTAAACGGTAACCCTGTTGCAACAACGCCTGATTGCAATGCTTGCAAGGCTTCTTTACCACCAACCCACAGCATTACGGCTGCAATTGCGCCTTCAATACACGCCCAGAAAATGCGTTGCGGTACTGGTGCATCAATCTTACCACCGGCGGTAATACTATCGATAACCAGCGAGCCAGAGTCTGACGATGTAATAAAGAATACCAGAATCAGCACGATAGAAAGCATTGAAATCACTGAGCTATACGGAAGCGCATCGTAAACATGGAACAGAGTCAATGAAATATCAGTTAGGCCATTTGCACCTAGCTCACCAACTTTATTCACCACTTGGTCAAGCGCGATACCACCAAACACAGACATCCAAATCAAAGTAACAACTGTAGGAATAACGATGACTGCGAATAAGAATTCTCGAACCGTACGACCTTTAGACACACGCGCGATAAACATACCAACAAACGGTGACCAAGATACCCACCAAGCCCAGTAGAATACCGTCCAGCCGTGCATCCAAGTTTCATCTTCACGACCGTGAGGGTTACTCAATGGAATAATATTTTCAATGTAAGCCATTGTTGTGTCGCGTAGCGAGCTCCACGCCGTATCAAACGTGATGAAGGTAATGAAAATAAGCAGCGCAAACGCAACCACCATATTGACGTTACTCAGTAGCTTAACACCACCATCAATACCACGAATCACTGATAGCACCGCGATAAAGGTAACGAAGGTGATCACAATCATTTGTGTACCAATGCCGCCTTCTAGACCAAAGACATGGTTAATACCACTGGTCGCCTGCTGAGCACCTAGACCTAGCGACGTTGCAAGACCAAATAGCGTCGACAAAACGGCAAGGATATCAATAACGTGACCTAACCAACCCCATGCACGGTCACCAAAAATTGGATAGAACGCCGCGCGCAATGAAAGTGGTAAACCTTTGTTAAAGGCAAAAAACGCTAATGCTAGTGCAACGAGTGCGTAAATACTCCAACCATGTACACCCCAGTGGAACATAGTGGCACCCATCGCGAGGGATTTTGCTTCTTCGGTGTATGGTACTGCGTTAAGTGGCATTCCCCACCAATCAGTGAAATACGCGGTCGGCTCAGCCACACTCCAGAACAGAAGACCAATACCCATACCCGCGGCGAAAAGCATCGACAACCAAGAAACGGTTGAGTGATCCGGCGTTGCTTCTTTGCCTCCTAAGCGGATTTTACCTAGCGGAGAAAAAAGAAGAGCAACGGCGAACAATAAGAAGAAGTTTGTCGACCACATAAAGAACGCATCAAACTGTTCGATAATTCCGTTTTTTAGACCGTTTAATACGTCACGAGCAGTGGTTGGCTCAACAAGAAGAAGTGAAATCAGGCAGAAAACAACGAGCCCCGCACTAATGCCAAAAACCGGGTTATGTATATCGAATCCCCACTTTTGAACGTTATCCTGTCCAACCTGATAATCGGTTGTATCAATACTATATTTTTTAAATGCATTATCCATAAATACAAATTTAACGTGAATTTGAAACGCCCCTCAGGTGAGAAGAACTCCAATACCGCCCTCCATTAATTTGAACTCTAAAGTTTTAAAGCGGGACGAATTTTAGCAGCAATCACATATTTTTGCAAAAAGTCGTGATTTATTGCATTTTAAGCTCAATTCAAGACAGATGAAGGGGAAATAATATCAACACAAAAATTATGAGGTCTAACGATTGATTTTGTCGTAGGTTGTAGACTAGAAAAGACACAAGAAATACTTAAGTTCATAGCCAGTCACTGCGCAAATAGAGAAGACCTGCGCTGATTTGGTTTCACAATTAACGACGAAACCAAATCAGCAAACCTTTCATCCAGCGAGCGTTATAAGAAATGGAAGGTGATGTTCCCTGTTACGCTGCTAACGGTATCGCTATCGCCTTCAATATCCACGCCAAACGCTTGATAACTCGCGCCCACAGACACATTGTCAAGCAAGAAGTATTCGGCACCAACACCATACATGTAAGAGACGCCATCATCTTTGTCTAAGTTTCTCAGTCCGCCGTCATAATCAACGTTGAATGCATTGATGCCGCCTTTTGCGTAAACGTGTAACGGGCCGAAGTCGATACTAGGTTTCGCCGCTAAATAGAATGAATCAAAATCAGCACTACCCCTGCTGCCACTCAAAGATAAATCCACTTTGCCGTGGTTAAAGTAGCCTGCTTCAATGCCAATGAATGGCAAAATACCAGTACCGACATGAATACCATAAGTTGTATCATTTTCGCTGTCGATATCGGACTGACCAATTTGACCACCAGCGTAAATCCAAGAGTCAGCCATTGCTGACGTTGAGCACAACGTTAGAGCGAATAACGAGAGTGTTTTTTTCATACTATCCCTTCCTGATCGATTCCTAAGCGAAACATTACGCAAATATGCGCATTTAATCGCCACTATATATTGGAAAGCATAGGCATTTTAAGACTCTAAAAGTGAATAATTTATGTTCAACTTTTGTTTTGTGACTTCCAGACAAAAAAACACCGACATAAAGCCGGTGTGTTTCATATGGTGTTAGAAAGCTTGACGCTTATAGGAAATGTAGTGTTGCGTTAACAGAGAACGTGCTGATATCGTCTTTACCAGCAGTGTAGTTCATGTAGCTAGCACCAACAGACATTGGGCCAAAAATGAAGTACTCAGCACCCACACCGTACATTAGGTCCAAATCGTCATCGTCTTTGCCGCCTTTCACTTTTTTGTCCCACTGATGGAAACCACCTTTTGCGTACACGTGTAGCGGACCGAAGTCGATGCTTGGCTTAAGTGCTGCGTAGTAAGAAGTTAGCTTAGTGTCTTGACCATTTACGTTGAACTCACCGTGTTGTGTTACACCAGCTTCAACACCAATGATAGGTAGAATGCCTGTACCAACGTGAACAGAGTATGATGTGTCCGTTTCACCTTTGTAGTCAGACTGACCTACTGTTGCACCACCGTAAATCCAAGAATCCGCCATTGCCGCAGAAGATGCGCCAAGTAGCGCCACTGCTAATAGAGTTTTTTTCATCATCTACCTTTACTCTTTATTATTCCCACGTCTGCATAACTCAGTCGTTGGTACTACAAATAAAGGGAGGCGAACTATTGCCTCCCAGAACTAAAAAATAATGCTTATTGAGTTACTAGCAATTAGTGTACCAGCAACTTCTTAAGCGATAATTACAAATCTGACACTATTTTACTGGTTGATTAGCAAGCATCAATCGCGTTTTTGACTCGTTTATCAGAAACAGGATAAGGAGTGCCTAATTGTTGAGCAAAGTAACTCACGCGAAGTTCTTCAATCATCCAACGCACTTCTTTTACATTTTCAGGAATGGCCACACCTTTCGGGATCTTGTTCAGCAACTCTTTATAGTCTTGAGTCACAGATTCAATCTTCAGCATATGTAAACGATCTTTGTTTGGATCGATTGGCAACTTCTCCATACGGCGCTCTATCGCGCGCATGTAGCGAAGAATATCCGGCAAGCGCTTCCAGCCACATTCCGTTGCAAAGCCTTTGAAGATCAAGCCTTCAATTTGTGCTTTGATATCGGACAGAGCAAACGCCATTGTGAAGTCGATCTTGCCTTTTAGCTTCTTATTGATGCTAAACGCCGTGGTCAGAATAGTCTCAACCTGTTGAGCGATCTCTACAACGGTGTCACCCAATTCAGCACGAACGTGTTCTTTCAACGCTTCGAACTTCTCTGGCTCCCAAACTAAACCACCCTGCTCTTCAATAAGCTTATCGACACCGCAGGCAATGCAGTCATCTATCAGATCAAGCACCTTGCCGTAAGGGTTAAAATACAACCCCAACTTCGATTTGTTCGGTAAGTTAGCGTGCAAATATTTAATTGGAGACGGTACATTCAACAAAATCAAACGACGCTGGCCAGCGCGCATTGCGGTGATCTGCTCAAATTCGGTTTCGTAGAGTTTGATTTCAACGCTGTCTTTGCTATCAACAAGCGCCGGATACGCTTTTACATCGTAGCCGCCACGTTTTTGTTGATACACTTTCGGCAATTCGCCAAAACTCCACGTATGCAGACCTTGCTGTTCGATATCGTCATCCGCAACTTTGGAAAGCGTTTCTTGAACTTTGTCTTTCAAACTTTCTTTCAGTTCATGAAGGTCTTTATGTTCCTTCAGTTTACGATTTCGATGATCAACCGCGCGGAACGTGACTTTCAAGTGCTCAGGTACTTGTTCCAAGTTCCAGTCTTCACGCAGTACCTCTACGCCCGTCATGCGTCGCAACTCTTTCTCTAATGAATCTAGCAGCGGCGCTTCCATTGGCGTGACACGTGCTAAGAATGCATCGGCATAGTTTGGCGCAGGCACAAAGTTCTTACGAATTGTCTTTGGCAACGATTTAATCAAGCTAACCACAAGCTCATGGCGTAAACCTGGGATCTGCCAATCAAAACCCGCTGGTTCAACTTGGTTTAAAATCGGCAACGGCAAATGCACTGTGACACCGTCACTATCATCGCCTGGTTCAAATTGGTAACTCAATTTGAGCTTCAAACCATTTTGATGCCAGAAGTTCGGGTAATCCAAATCGGTCACATGGCTAGCATCACCCTTGAACAGCATCTCTTTTTCAAAGTTCAGCAGTTCCGGATTTTCTTTAGATGCCTTTTTCCACCACGTATCGAAGTGTTTGCCAGAAACGACTTCAGTACCAACACGTTGGTCATAGAAATCAAACAGCTCATCATCATCCACCAAGATGTCACGACGACGAGATTTATGCTCAAGCTCTTCCACTTCTTGCAGAAGCTTACGGTTTTGCTTAAAGAACGCGTGTTTGGTTTCCCATTCCCCCTCAACCAATGCACTACGAATGAAGATTTCGCGACTTACGGTCGAATCGATACTGCCGTAGTTGACCAAGCGTTTCGGTACGATTGGTACGCCGTAAAGCATCACTTTTTCGTGCGCCATCACCGCAGCGCGTTTCTTCGACCAATGTGGTTCGCTGTAACTACGTTTAATAAGGTGTTTAGCTAACGGTTCAATCCATTCTGGCTGAATCTTTGCGATGATACGACCCCAAAGTTTTGAGGTTTCCACCAACTCAGCAGACATGATCCACTTAGGCTGTTTCTTGAATAGACCTGATGCAGGGAAGATATGGAAACGAGCATTACGCGCGCCTTGATATTCATTCTTTTCTTGGTCTTTCATGCCGATGTGCGACAGCAAACCAACCAAAATGGCACTGTGTACGCCATGGTAAGAAGCGGGCTCGTCGTTAAGCTTGAATTCCATCTCACGCATCGACTGATGAATTTGGAAGTACACATCTTGCCACTCGCGAACGCGCAAGTAGTTCAAATAGTCTTGCTTACACTGTTTGCGGAACTGATTGCTAGACAAGGCTTTTTGCTGCTTTTGGATGTATTCCCACAAATTCACAAATGTCAGGAAGTCCGACTCTTCATGGAAGAAGCGACGATGTTTATCGTCTGACGATTGTTGTTTGTCTGAAGGACGTTCGCGTGGATCTTGAATCGACAAGGCAGCTGCGATGATCATCACTTCTTTAAGCGCACCATATTTTGGCGCTTCCAATACCATACGCGCCAAGCGCGGATCGATTGGCAAACGCGCTAATTGGCGACCAATGGAAGTCAGGCGTTTTTTCGGATCTTTTACCTCAGAGTTAATCGCACCAAGCTCTTCCAGCAAACGCACGCCGTCTTGGATGTTACGTTTATCCGGTGCTTCCACAAACGGAAACGCTTGAATATCACCCAAACCAAGTGCCGTCATTTGCAAGATAACCGACGCTAGATTGGTACGCAGGATTTCAGGATCAGTAAACTCTGGGCGTGACTCAAAATCTTCCTCTGAGTACAGACGAATGCAAATACCCTCTTCCACACGACCACAACGACCTTTACGCTGGTTCGCACTCGCCTGAGAAACTGGCTCAATTGGAAGACGCTGAACCTTAGTACGGTAACTGTATCGACTGATACGCGCCGTACCCGGGTCGATAACGTACTTAATACCCGGAACAGTTAGCGAGGTTTCTGCCACGTTGGTTGCCAGTACAATTCGGCGACCAGTATGAGGTTGGAAAATCTTATTCTGCTCACCTGCCGACAAACGCGCGTAAAGCGGCACAATTTCCGTGCTCTTCAGATTACGTTTGGACAATGCATCTGCGGTATCACGGATTTCACGTTCACCATTCATGAAAATCAGGATGTCACCTAAACCTTCATCGCACAGTTCATCTACCGCTTCGAAGATGCCTTCAAGCTGGTCACGATCATTGTCGTCATCACCGCTTAGTGGGCGGTAACGTGTTTCTACCGGGTAAGTACGACCCGATACTTCAATGATTGGTGCATTGTTGAAGTGTTTTGAGAAGCGTTCTGGGTCGATGGTTGCCGACGTGATGATCACTTTCAAATCAGGACGACGTGGCAGCAACTCTTTCAAGTAACCCAAGATGAAATCGATGTTGAGGCTGCGCTCGTGCGCTTCATCGATAATGATGGTGTCGTATTGATTCAAGAAACGGTCATGCTGAATTTCAGCCAACAAGATACCGTCCGTCATCAATTTGATTTGGGTATTTTCAGAGATCTGATCGTTGAATCGAACCTTGTAACCAACAAACTCACCAAGCTTGGTTTCCATCTCTTCGGCAATACGGTTAGCAACCGAACGCGCTGCAAGACGACGAGGCTGAGTATGACCAATCAGACCAAATTTACCGCGACCAAGCTCAGCACAGATTTTTGGTAGCTGAGTGGTTTTACCAGAACCGGTTTCACCCGCGACGATAACCACTTGGTTTTCTTCGATCGCTTTCGCAATATCGTCACGTTTTTGGCTTACAGGCAGGATTTCTGGGTACTCAATCGTTGGTTTGTAGTTGCTGCGCTGCTCTGCAACCATCATGGATTTTGCGATGTCTAATGCGATTTCGTCGAACACAGCATTACGCGCTGCGTCCTTCTTAATTTTGCTTGCACCAGAAATACGTTTACTCAAGCGGAAACGGTCGCGCATCATGCACTGATTCAGCGCTTTACGCAGAGATGCAGCACTATTCACTTGAGCCTGAGGTGTTTGAGCTTGTTTCGCTGTCGCTTTTTGCGCACCATTTGACGGTGTCGCTTGCTCTTCAGCTAGATTCTTTTTTGGGGGCTGTGACGAAGTCAAAGCGTTTCCTATTCTTTTCATTACAAAAACTGCGCGGATTGTATCACACAAGATCTGTAACAAGATAACCGAAAGCTCATTCAATTTTTTCGAACATGTTCAGCGAATCGCTAGGCTTTTGAACTCACTTACGTTGCTTATAATGGCTCCCATAGTCGAAAGCACTTATTTAAGGAATAACCATTATGTCTCGTGTACTAGCTCTAAAATCAAGCATCCTTGGCGATTACTCTCAATCAAACAAATTGGTTGAAGACTTCATCAAAAATGTAGACCAAGACAAGCTTACTGTTCGTGATTTGGCTGCAAACCCGCTACCTGTTTTGGACTTCGCCGTTGCGACTGCACTGCGCGCTACGGAAGATCTTTCACAAGAACAGCAAGCGGTAGTCGACTTGTCTGACACCCTTATTGAAGAAGTAAAGGCCACAGACACTTTGGTTATTGCCGCTCCAATGTACAACTTCACCATCCCGACTCAGCTTAAAAACTGGATTGATTTGATTGCTCGTGCAGGCGTGACATTCAAATACACAGAAAACGGTGTTCAAGGTTTGATTGAAGGTAAAAAGGCGATTGTAGTAACGACTCGTGGTGGTATTCATAAAGATTCACCAACTGACAACGTTACGCCGTACCTACGCACTGTACTGGGTTTTGTAGGAATCACTGATGTGGAATTTGTTTACGCAGAAGCGCTAAACATGGGTGAAGATGCAGCTGCAAAAGGCATTTCAGAAGCGCAAAGCCAACTTGCAACAATGGCGTAAGTTAGAATAAACCAGAATACAAAAGGGATTGGTTCGCGCCAATCCCTTTTTAGATCAAGATGCCTTGATCGTGTTTATAGGGTCGCTTACATCGTCAAAAACGATTCACTTTCTCCAAGTTACGTATTGCATCGAGGTAGACTTTTTCTAAAGACCGCTCAGCTTCGCATATCATGTTCTCGATCATCGCATTAAACGCGACATCGCTACGGACTTCTATATTGTCTCCCGCCTTAACGTCAAGAGAGTTGACGTACAACACCAACCATTCATCGCCCTCCAAATGCCCTTCTCCGTGAATGGCAAAAAAGCGTTTGGCAAATTCAGCGTTGGTACAATTTATCGCTTCAATTTGAAGATTGAATGAGGAGTCGATACTCATGGTGCTCATGCCATCCGACTCATCAGATGCATCACAAACAGCCTTAACTCTGGCACGATATACGAAATTTCTCGTTGAAAGCAGCATAGTATTATTCATCATTACTCATAATGGGCGATAAATAAGTCAGTTGCAAATCCGACTTATATGCATCTCGCGATGCGCTAAAACTCGAACTGGAAATAAATAGTATTGTAGTTACTCCCACCTTTAATTCGCCCAAACTGGGAAGCGCTTTCAAAAATCGCCGAGCGGTGATGCAATGAATAGCCCACCCACATATTGTTCCAGCTCTTTTGGTTGAAGAGATCGCCTACATTGACATCAAACGAGAAATCTAAGTAATTGAGCAACTTGCTTGGTGTATAACCCTTGTCTTCCATTTCTGTGCCTTCAATATAGGTAATGCTATCAATGTATGACACACCTTCCGCTACACCAAATCGCCAAGTCGTAGGCCAATTAACCGTATAATAAGCCTTAATCGCCATGACGTATTCTGTGCTCGCAGACTGAACACTGGACGACCAGTGATGAACCAACCCTGGCGTTAAATAAATATCAAGAGGAAAACCAAACAGCTCATCCGTTAATGGATGCCCATAAAACAATGAAGTAAGTTGATTGTCGTATGGGTCTTTTTCTCTCTCAAAGCTAAATATTTCACCGATGTTCGAAGGCGTCGCCCAACCATGCGCAATACGTAGATATGCTTTATTGCTCAGTGTCGGTTTCGGAGCTTTGCTTTTATCGTTGAAAAAGCCAAAACCGACAAACACTTCTCCCTGATATCGATCTTCTACAAGCTGACTGTTGTAGGTGTTATCATCTAAGCGAGTAACACTCGTCTCACCCAATAAATACAAATTTGAAGTTACATGGTAACGCGCTTTAATACCAAGATTGGTGTCAAGCCCAGCTCCAATTCTCTCGCCAGTAATATCCTTAAAGGAATAATATTCACTATTGAAATCAGCGTCTTTGTATCGAATCGTAATCGATGGCTCTAATTCCCAATCCCCAAATACATAATTGGCAGCAAGGCGGTAATTAGAGTGAAACTGGAGTTCGTCGTCCGCCATCAACTCTACTTCTGCGCGCCAATTGTCGTTAATGCTATAACGCACTTGCCCACCGAAATCGACTCTGTCCCCTTCATTAGCATTTTGTAGCGACATGGGAATATCGACAAATCTCAATCGCATGAGTGCGCTCGCGCGCCAGTCGGAATCACTCTCGTTATACAAAAAAGCGCCACCTTCAATGCCATTGATATACACATGTTCGTTTTCAAAGAACATCATTGGTACAAATGTACTCACCGTAGAGTCATTATCGGCGGTGTAAAACGGAATCGATGCTGTGCGATACATCGCAGCAATCCCCCACGTTTGTTCGTCTGCACCATGCGCAGAAGAAACTGCCGCAGCTAAAGGTAAAGCGAGTGTTGTTAGAATTAATCTCTTCATGAGTTCGAAAAATGTTGGTTGAGAAGCAGGCAAACATCAATGATTTGCCATTAAAAGCTTATGTTCTGCTGATGATAGCCGTTACAATGGCAAATGTTGTCATCCTCGTGACAGTTTGAGTCCCAAGATCATATTAATATTGCACGACTAGGTGAGCTTGTTTGCGAATATTTTACCATTACAACAAGCGCTTAAACTCTAGCTTAGTTCTAAATCAAACATAATGAAGTAAAAAGTGAAAGCATCAGAACTCATCTCTACCTTGAATCATTTACCCGCAGACACAGACCCAGACATTGTGATGGGAGAAGCATGGCTGCCAGAGAGGTTGATAGGGACTCAACTCGATGGTGACATGTTGTTTTTGCACTTTGATAATGCACCAGAAGATGGTCAAGGTGACGAAGAAGGGCGTGGCTTCGTCGAACACGAAATCGACCTAATTAGAACTCGGCTTCAGCAAATTTTGGATGAAGACAGTAATAACGCGTCAAAAGCCGATGCGATGCTTGGTTTGTTCCTTATGGGACATGAACTTAGTAGCTCGCAAGTTATCGAAATATTAGAAGAAGAAGCTGACACATAAGGAGCCGTTTTGCCAGCATTGATGAACACGACTGAAATTTCTTCACTTCCTCTTGTCGTTGCAGGTCCGATCCTACGTAAAGTGACCGCAACTGAAATCAATATTTGGCTAGTCACCACCCAACGCTTGGAGGGTATGGTGCAAATTACGGATGAAAATGCCTCCATCCTTTATCAAGCCCCTTTAAGTGAACAAAAAGAACAGCTTCAAATCGGCCTCAATGCGTGGTGTTGCTTACTTAAATTAGAAGGCGAGTTTCCAACCCATCAAGCGTTACGCTATCAAATAAAAACGCAATATGGATTAGTGACGGAACTGCTCCCTCACCTGACTTATGAGCGAGATAATACGCCAAACTTGGGTATTGAGTTCCTCGTTAGTGAAAAAGCGGATTATCTCCTACATGGCTCTTGCCGTAATCCCCATCACTTCAGTGATGATACATTGGTCGCTGCGGATCATAAAATCGCGTCTCAATCCATTGAAGAAAGACCGGATATGCTCATCATGAGTGGTGATCAAATCTATGCAGACCATGTTGCAGGCCCCACTCTCGATGCCATTGAGCAAGTCATAGCTTTATTGGGTTTGCCAGGCGAAGAATTCGATCAAGCTCCGATAAAAAATACCAATGAGCTCTACCAACACCCTGCTTGCTATTATGGTCGAGATAAATTGTTGCCTCATTATGTGAGTGATGACAGTTTACTAAGTAAGTTTTTTCCACACCGAGGGACACCAATATTCAGCGCCAAAGAGTGTGAGAATCACCTAATAAGCTTTGCTGAGTGCTTTGCAATGTACTTATTGGTTTGGTCTCCGACCTTGTGGAAGCTTGTTCGAACGGATCGTTTGTTAGAAAACGAATTTACTGTCGGCGGAGAAGTTCTTGAACCCAAATGGCAGCAGCAATGGCGCGAAGAAAAAAAGCAAATTGATAAATTCGTCGCAGGTCTGGACAAGGTTCAACGCTTACTCGCTCACATTCCAACCTATATGATTTTTGATGATCACGATGTCACCGACGATTGGAATCTCACCATAGGCTGGGAACAAGCCGCATACAGCAACACGTTTGCAAAACGCATTATCGGTAATAGCTTGATTGCTTACTGGCTTTGCCAAGGTTGGGGAAATGCGCCAGAAAAATTCAATGATGAATTTATGAGCCTCGCTCAACGCTTTATCGATGAGCGAACCTCGCAAACCCAAGATGCATTTATTCAATATTTGTATCGCTTTGAGAATTGGCACTACACTATTCCTACGACACCAAAAGTTGTCGTGCTAGATACACGAACCAGACGCTGGCGTTCTGAGTCTAAAATGAACAAACCTTCTGGCTTAATGGACTGGGAAGCGATGATTGAGTTCCATCAGGAGCTCGTGCATCAAGACAAGGTTGTTATTGTTTCTGCCGCGCCAATGTTTGGTGTGAAATTTATCGAAGCACTACAACGTGTGGTGACCATGCTTGGTAAACCATTGATGGTTGATGCTGAAAACTGGATGGCTCACCCCGGAAGTGCGAATACTCTTATTAGTATTTTCACACACACAAAGACACCAACTAACTTTGTTATTCTCTCTGGCGACGTGCACTACTCTTTTGCATACGATATTAAGCTCCGCTATCGAAAAAACAGTCCGAATATCTATCAAATCACCTGTAGTGGAATTAAAAATCAGTTCCCTACACAACTGCTCAATATGTGTGATGGCCTAGATAGACTGCTATACAGCCCTCGCTCACCTTTAAACTGGTTCACAAAACGTAAACGACTCAAGATTTACAAACGCGCACCAAGTACGCACAACTTTTATCGCTTGGTTAACCATAGTGCCATTGGTGAGCTACGCCTTGATGATGAAGGCAAACCAAGTCAAATTAGTATTCTGACGAGTGATGGTGACGAAGTTCATTTTCCACCGACACGTGCTGAAAGCTGAGTATCAATCCCAAAATGACTTGCCCTTTGTAAGAGGCAAGTCACCTTGAACTAACTCAGGAGTTTAGGTTTTTTTGGGGAGAAAGTGGCCGTTCTTAAATGTCAACGGCGTGCTAAATTTGGTATCGCACCTTGAGATCTTCCGTATTTATTACCATGTTAACCAAATAAACAATAGCTCGGTGTTCATTATGTTTAATTCTCTCACATCATTATTTAAACAACTCATTGATGGCTCTGATTTAAGCCAAACCAACACACTTTCCCCTAACATGGCTATCGCGTGTTTGCTTTGTGAAGTTTCTGGCGCAGACCATAGTGTCGATGATAGAGAACAAGAAACAAAGCGCTCTTTATTGATGAAACTGCTTTCGTTAAATGAAGAGGAATCAAATACTTTGTTAGAGCAAGCGCAACAGAAAATAAAAGATTCCGCTTCGCTGTACGACTTTACCTCTCAACTAAGAGAACTGACTCAAGAAACTCGTTACAACTTAATCAAAAGCATGTGGGAAGTCGCTTACGCAGACGGCGAAATTGACCCGCTAGAAGACGCGGTGATCCGTAAAACAGCAGAGCTACTCTATGTTGATCACAGCGAGTTCATTCGAGCGAAGTTACAGTCTCAGTAAAGTGACGAGATGAGTATATAAGTCGCTGGCTAACTCTAAGCTACCCCTAGAATGACAACAGATATCGCTTCTGTAGCCATAAAAAAACGCGCACTCTGCGCGTTTTTCAATAAGCCAACGACATTGTTATTAAAATACTGGTCAAGGTATGTGTTTAGCTCTTTCCACACTAAACAGACTGCATGACAAAACAACAATGGTTGGATGATTATTTAATTACAAGCTAGCTAGGTTCGAATAACTAAAACATGGTCAAAGCAAGCTTAGCTAAGTTATATGCATCTACATAGCCAGAGTGTTGACGCCCTTCCCAGTCTATTCCTTTTGCTTCTTGAGCGGCTCGATGGCCTATACGTTTATCTTTAAGACGATTTTGAATACGGTAGAGTGTCGCTAAGTTGATGAACTCTGTGAACGGTGCTTCAATACCTTTTTGCTTACACTCTTCTAGAAGAATGAGGTCATCTCGCCCCCAAGATGCAAAGATTTTGTTGCGACCACCGAAGTTCTTAACCATGGATTTAAGCACTTCTTCTAGTGGGCGTCCTTGTTTTTCAATCTTACGTGGTGTGATGCCCGTTAACTCAGCGCAAAATAGAGAGACTTCATCGTGTTCTGGTTTCACGTAGTATTGAGCACGCTTGACTATCTCACCTTTAGACAAATCTATTTCAGCTAACCCCACTTCGATAATTTCACCCGTGCTGCCGACGCCATTTTCGTTCCAGCAACACATTTCTAAATCGAAGCATACAATACGGTTATGGTTCATAGTTTGCCTTGGTTCCTAACATAAAAATTTAAAGCGTGCGATTCTATCGTAACACGGCGTAAAACTCGAATTTGTGCGCCCATTTAATCGCCGATCGACACATTATTACGGCCGTTTTTTTTACTCAAATAGAGTTGACTATCCATTTTGTGATACAAGCTCTCAGGATCTTCTTCTTTATGGATAACCGCACCGATACTCAACGTACAGATGATTGACGCATCACCATAATCAAAAGCCGTACTTGCCACAACACTCCGTAATTTTTCTAGGTAAGCTTCTAGCACTGCTCTATCAATGACTTTAGAAATAATACAAAACTCGTCACCACCAGCTCGGTAAAACTTATCTCCCGGTTTTAAATTAGCACTGACCAGCTTAGTGACATGTTGTAACGCTTCATCTCCACCTAAATGGCCGTGTTTGTCATTAATCACTTTGAAGTGGTCGATATCAAAACCAACCAAGGCGAAGTTAACACCTTTGTTTATCTGATTAAGCAAATGATCGTTGAATGCTCGGCGATTCAGTAGTTGAGTTAGAGGGTCTCGCTCTGCCATTCTTTTTAATTCAACGGTTTTGAGCTCCAACATGACCGCTAAGCGCTCTTTTTCTCGAGACTGTAAATTCACAATCCAACTGATCAAAAAGGCGATTACCAATCCGGCTAGTGTCGTGCCCGCTAAAATAGAACGTTCCCAAGCTGAGACTGCGTCAGAAAGCTTAAAGTCAATACGCCATTCACGGTTAGGCAGTTGAATGGTCCGGCTTATAACCGTTCCTCGAATGTTGTCCCAGCTCGCACTTTGAAAGAGAACAGGGTCATCTGCTGCGTCGAATCCCAAATCTTCTACGCGCACCGACATATCGAGCTCCGTCGCGGTTTTCGTAATCAAATCCTCAAAGTAAACCGTACTTCGGATAACACCGGTCACTACTCCTAATAAATATTTGTTCTCGAAGTCGAACACTGGATGGAACACCAGCAACCCAGTCTTAGGTATGGACTTGTCATAACCATCTTGCAGCAAGCGAACTTTATCCGAGACATTCGCTCGCCCATTTTCGGAAATATCATCCAAGATTAAATCGAAGCGTTTGCGCGAAAAATAGAAACCCAATAGAGAAAGGTTTTCCGGTGTTCTTGGGTAGATATCCGACGCGATGAAAATTGGCTCATTGTGTTCAAAAATGTACCCGTAGGTTTTGGGACCATCTTTAGGAACGGTAAACGGTTGGAAGTTTGGAAATTTTTGACGGGTCTTTAAAATATGTTCATCAAGATCTTCGAATTCGACCTTTTGCATCCATTGAAGTCCAATGAGACTTCGCGAGCTGTTAATCACTTGTTCCGCATACATCGGAAACGATGGCCAATAGCTTCGCTCAATCGAATGGAAAAAGTTTGCGCCCGCACCAATGAACTTTAGATCATTCTCGACGTTTGCTTTAAGTGATTCTGCTTGTCGGTCGGCTAAAGTATCAAACGTAGTCTGTGTATACCGTTGCTGCATTGTATAAGCAGCACCAACTACACCAGCAGTGACACATAAAGTCGCCAAAAAAGCTAAAATAGAGTCTGAATGTCGTTTTATAAAGCTCTTATGAGCGGTGCTTTGTGTCATATCGTAATTTTTGATACTTCCGTAAGTTAAACTTCGGGATCTATTGAAATACTGCGTTAGCAATGCACAAACATCAAGCAACAACCTATATTGGGGAGTCTGATCGTCGATTTTTCACGCTGTTCGTACGGTATAGTCACGAATTATTACAGCCTTAAGCCTTGAATATGCTACCATCCGTCATCATTTTAATGTCTAAACTTGGTGCAAGATCGCAAAGACGATCGTTTTAGTGAACAAATATGAGCCAATACTGAGCACCAATAAATCAATAGAAAGAGAAAAAACGTCATGAACATTGATTTGAACCTAATTCCTCAAACGTTCGATATGCTTCACGCTGGCCTAACCGCATCGAGCGTTTTGCTTCTTCTAGTTGCAGTGTCGCGCAAATCAAAAGTGGTCGAGAAAGTGGTAGAAAAACCAGTCGAGAAAATCGTCGAGGTTGAGAAACCAGTTGAGAAGATCGTTGAAGTAGAAAAAGTAGTGGAAGTAGAGAAAGTCGTTGAAAAAGTGGTGGAAGTTGAATCAAAACTTGCAACCGCGTCAACGGACTCTGCAATGCAGCTGCTTTCTATCATGCAACAAGAAGCTCGCCTGATTGACTTCCTAAAAGAAGACCTAACGTCATTCTCTGATGAAGAAGTAGGCGCAGCCGCTCGCGTAATCCACACTGGCGGTCAGAAAGTACTGAACGACTACGTGACGCTAGCGCATGTTCGTAACGAAGACGAAGAAACTCGCATTACGGTTGAAGAAGGCTTCAACCCACAAGAAATCCGCCTAACTGGCAACGTAACAGGCAGCGCGCCATTCAACGGCACGCTAGTTCACAAAGGCTGGAAAGCAACATCAATGACGTTGCCTAAACTTGCTGAGAACTACGATGCTTCTGTGATCGCTCCAGCTGAGGTTGAGCTGTAATGGAACACATGAACCAAGAAAACCATTCTCAAGAAGCGTCTGTTGAAACTCAACAGACACCTAAATTCAGTGTTGGTATCGACTTAGGTACAACACACTGTGTCATGTCTTTTGTTGATACACACAACGAAGACGCTCGCGTTGAAGTGATGCCAATCCCGCAGTTGACTGCGCCGGGTACGGTAGAGACTCGCAGCCAATTAGGCTCTTTCCTTTACCAGCCGCACGAACACGAAATGAACCCGCAATCACGCGTTCTTCCGTGGTCGAGCGAGCCAAAAGCTCTAGTTGGTGCAATTGCACGTAACCTAGGTTCAAAAACACCAATTCGTCTTGTTGCAAGTGCGAAATCTTGGCTTTGCCACGCAGGTGTGAACCGTCGTGATGCTTTCCTGCCAGCAGGTAGCCCAGAAGAAGTGGAAAAAGTATCCCCTCTTCGTGCGACAGAGCTTTACCTAGAGCACCTAAAAGACGCTTGGAATCACGCGAACCCAAATCACAACCTTGCCGATCAAGACGTAACCATTACGGTTCCTGCTTCTTTTGATCCTGCTGCTCGCGATCTAACTGCAGAAGCAGCACGCAACGTTGGTTTTGTGCACCTAACACTTCTAGAAGAGCCACAAGCTGCACTTTACAACTGGATCGATAACAGCAACGACAAATGGCGCGACGAAGTTGAAGTTGGCGACATCGTGCTTGTGGTCGATATCGGTGGTGGTACAACCGACCTTTCTTTGGTTGAAGTAACTGAAGACGACGGCAACCTAACTCTGAACCGTATCGCGGTAGGCGAACACATCCTACTTGGCGGTGACAACATGGATCTTGCACTTGCGTACCGCTTGAAGATGAAGCTAGCGCAAGAAGGCAAAGAGCTACAGCCATGGCAAGTTCAGGCAATGACACACGCATGTCGTGACGCGAAAGAAGCGTTATTGAACGACAGCGAACTTCAGTCAGTGCCAATCGTAGTACCAAGCCGTGGTTCTAAACTGCTTGGCGCAACGCTGAAAACAGAACTGACTCAAGAAGAAGTACAACAAACACTGGTTGATGGCTTCTTCCCTCAAGTTGCAATTACTGACCACCCTGTTCAACGTAACCGTGGAGCACTAACGCAAATGGGTCTGCCTTACGCACAAGATGCAGGCATTACTCGTCACATTGCAGCGTTCTTGTCTAAGCAAGCCAATGCTCTTTCTACTTCAGGAAATGGCGCAGAAGCAGCAGCTCAAGATTTCAACCCATTCGCTAACATGCCTGGTATGCCAGGTTCGGATGCAGCGCAGTCAGCTGACTTCATCAAGCCAACCGCAATCCTATTCAACGGTGGTGTTCTGAAATCGAAACTTCTAGCAACTCGTCTAGAAGACACGATCAACGAATGGCTACTAGAAGCAGATGCAGAAATGGCAAAACGCCTAACAGGTGTGGATCTAGACCTTGCAGTTGCTAGCGGTGCGGCTTACTACGGCTCTGTGCGTCGTGGTCAGGGCGTTCGTATCCGTGGTGGTATTGCTTCGGCGTACTACGTGGGTATCGAAAGTGCGATGCCAGCTATTCCGGGCATGGCGCCGCCAATGGAAGCACTTTGTGTTGCACCATTTGGTATGGAAGAAGGCTCAAGCGTTGACGTACCAAGCCAAGAGTTTGGTTTGATCATCGGCCAGCCAGTTAACTTCCAATTCTTCGGCTCAACGGTTCGTCGTGATGACCTAGCAGGTACTCACCTAGACTACTGGGCACCAGAAGAGCTTGAAGAGCTACCAGAAATCCAAGTAACGCTGCCTGTATCTGAAGGTCGTCGTGAAGGTGAAGTGGTTCCAGTAACTCTTGCTTCTCGCGTCACAGAGCTTGGCACGCTTTACTTAGAAGCCATCGCCGCAGATAACGGGCAAAAATGGCATGTTGAGTTCGATGTGCGCGAAGACGCGAAAAGTGACTCAAACGAAGAACAATAATTAGAAGTCAAACGGCATCCAATCGGGTGCCGTTTTTAAATACACGAAGGTTTGGTTTTGTATGGCATCTCCTCGTTTTCTTGTTGGTATTGACCTTGGCACCACAAACACTGTGGTGGCCTACTGTGAAATAACCGACAACCTTGAACAATCCGAAGTATCCCTATTTGACATTGACCAACTGATTGGTCCGGGCGAAGTCGTTCGTAAACCACTTCTGCCCTCTTTCCGCTATCATCCAGCTGTAGGTCAAATCTCCCCTTCTGACCTCACTCTTCCTTGGGACAACGAACCTGTTGCTGGCGACATTAACAATGTCATCGTTGGTGAATGGGCTCGCGAATTAGGCGCGAAAGTAGAAGGTCGTCAGGTATCCAGCGCGAAAAGCTGGCTCTCACACCAAGCGGTTGATCGTAACTCAGATATTCTTCCTTGGGCTGGTGCGCAAGACGTGGATAAAGTCTCGCCAGTTATTGCCAGCGCAAGTTACCTCAATCATATTCGTCAAGCATGGAACTACCGTCATCCAAGTAACAAACTCGAAGACCAAGACGTAGTTGTCACCGTTCCGGCATCATTTGATGAAACCGCACGTAAACTGACACTTGAAGCCGCCGAGCTTGCTGGCTTGAAAAAAATCGTCTTGCTTGAAGAGCCACAGGCGGTGTGTTACGACTGGTACGCACGCCACCAGCAAACCGCGGCTAACGAATTAAAAGATCTGCCACTAATCCTTGTTTGCGATGTGGGTGGTGGTACCACCGACTTGAGCTTGATTGAAGCAAGTTTCTCTTCTCAAGATGAACTAGCCCTTGATCGTATTGGTGTTGGCGAGCACTTGATGCTTGGTGGTGACAACCTCGACTTAGCATTAGCACATCTTGCAGAGAGCCGCTTCAACCAAAGTAAGAAGCTCACTGCAGCAAGCCTAACTAAGCTGATTCAGCAAACTCGCAAGGCGAAAGAGAACCTACTTTCAGCGAGTGCACCTGAAGAAGTAAAAATCACCATGCTAGGCAGCGGCTCGAAACTTCTTGGCGGAACAAAGAGTATTGGGCTGAGCAAACAAGAAGTGCACCAAATCGCTTTGGATGGCTTCTTCCCGCTTTCTGATTTCAGTGAAGTACCAGACAAGCGCCGCAGCGCCGTTGTCGAGTTTGGTCTTCCATACGTTGCTGACCCAGCAGTGAGCAAACACGTTGCTGAGTTCTTAACTCAGCACCAACAAGTTGCTCGTGCCGCTCTCGGCATTGAAGACGACAAACAAAATGCAATTCCAGTCGGTTTGCTTCTTAACGGTGGTGTGTTCAACAGTGAACTTGTGACTGAGCGAGTCACTACCCTCCTTTCCGATTGGCGCGGCGCTCCGGTTACGGTATTAGATAACCCACATCCAGATTGGTCTGTTGCACTAGGTGCTGTTGCGTTTGGTAAAGCACGTCGTGGTGCACAGCTAAAAATTGGTGGTGGTGCAGCGCGTTCTTACTTCTTGCACCTTCAAGAGAAGAACAAGATGGGCAAAGCGCTCTGTTTGCTTGCAAAAGGTACAGAAGAAGGTCATGAGATCCGCTTAAGTGGTCGTCGTTTCTCGCTTACCCTAGGTGAACCCGTTCGCTTTAACCTGCTGACGTCTACCCACGACACCTTAACCAATAACATCGCTATTCAAAACGGTGTGATGGTGGACGTTGATCCTGACTTATTTGCCCCTCTTCCGCCTTATATCACCACCCTTGAAGGTGAAGGTGCCGAACTGCAAGCCAACCAAAAAGAGCGCGTAGAAGTACAACTGGCATGTCAGTTGACTGAAGTCGGCACACTTAAGATGGAATGTGTCAGCGCAGAAGATGACAGCAAACGTTGGGAACTGGAGTTCGAAGTTCGTAACAAGCAAACCGACGACAGCGAGCAAGTTAAGCTTCACCCTAAACTGAACGAATGTAAGGAGCTGATCGCTCGCCTTTACAGCGGTAATAAGAAAAGCGCGGAAAGCAAAGAGATCAAAACCTTAGCCAAAGATCTTGAGAAGAAACTTGGCAAACGTGACGAGTGGGATTTCACGACCCTACGTCAACTGTTTGATACCTTTGCACAAGGTCGTAAGCGTCGCCGTCGTTCTGAACAACACGAGAAAAACTGGCTTCGTTTGGCGGGCTTTGCACTGCGTCCGGGCTTTGGCGATCCAACCGACTCATGGCGCATTGAGCAAGTTTGGGGTCTCTACCAGCAAAACATTCAGTTTAAGAACCATCAAGGTTGGACTGACTGGTGGGTATTCTGGCGTCGTATCGCAGGTGGTTTAAGCCAAGAGCAACAAGAAACCATCTTGGCGGACATCGCGAAATATCTCCACCCTGGTGCGATGAAAAACCCACAATCCGCTAAAGCGGCACAAGATATAGGTTACGAATCAATGGTACGTTTGTCAGCCTCTCTGGAGCATCTAGAAGTCGAAGACAAGGTTCTATTGGCAACGTGGTTCTTGAGCAAAGCCATCAACCATAACCAGTTCGAACAAGCACACTGGTGGGCAATGGGTCGCTTGGCATCACGTACGCCTTTATATGGCAGTCAGCATAACGTCGTTCCTCGTGAACAAGCGGAACAGTGGTTGCCTAAGCTGTTAGAGCAGAACTGGCAGAAAGAGCCAATGATCGCGTTTGCAGCCGTAATGATTTGTCGTAAGACGGGTGACCGCCTATTTGATATCTCAGACGACTACCGTGAACAGGTATTGGCTAAGTTGAAGCAAAGCAAGGTACCTGAATCTTGGGTATCATTGGTTGAAGAAGTCAAAGAGTTATCTGAGAGCGAATCAAAACGTATCTTCGGTGATGCACTGCCAAGCGGTCTGACGCTGGTAAATAACTAGGCTCTCACGCTTATAAACGCAACAAAGCCCTTCTCGTGAAGGGCTTTGTTTTATCTGATTCTAATAGCTGACGAAAAACGACTCGTTAGTTCATTTCCGTATTGATCACCACATCACGCGTTTCATTATCCATGTCACTAATGCCGACAACTGAGATTTCACGGTCAGATAAATTCTCAATCATGCTGTCTTCTAACCCACCGTCCGTCATCCACGCATAGAATTTTTCTGCAATACGATCCGAACCTTCCCCGACAAACGTTAATGTGACCTTCTTCATTTGTGACACTCCATCAATTTACGATTCAGCCACTTAAGCGTAGTATGTTTCACAAATATCGACATAAACTAGGACTAACTTCTTTTATGAGTATCGAAAAATTTGACGCGATTTATCAGCGCGCTGCCGAGCGTAAAGGTGGTGAAGATCAACTTGAAGCGCTTTTGTCTCATCCACTAAGCAAAGAAGAATTGGCAGCGATTCCCGACGACCGTTGGCTAGCCGCTTTTTCGATGAAGGTATTCCAAAGTGGGATTTCGTGGAGCGTGGTTCGCAACAAGTGGCCGAACTTCGAAGAAGTGTTCTTTGGGTTTAAGATTGAGCCGCTATTGATGCTGTCAGATGAGCAATGGGAAACCAAAGCAACCGACAAACGCATCATTCGCCACCTCACTAAAGTCATGTCGATTCCTGCCAACGCTCGTATGATCCACGAAGCAAAAATCGAATATGGCTCGTTTGGCAAAATGGTTGCTGATTGGCCGCAAGAGAAAATCACCGACCTATGGGCGTATTTGAAGAAACGCGGCAATCGCCTAGGCGGAAATACTGGCCCTTACACACTTCGTCAAATGGGCGTTGATACCTTTATCTTGTCTAGCGACGTGGAAGCTTACCTGCGTAATTGCAAGATCATTGAAGGTGGCAAAGATACGAAAAAATCGCTCGATGCAACCAACAAAGCGTTTGTTCAATGGCAGCAAGAAAGTGGTAGAAGCCTGTCTGAGATCAGCCAAATCATTGCGTTCAGCACCGGCGATAATCGCATTTAACAGAGACTGAACCCAAAACAAAACGGCGCACCAAATATTGGATTTAGTGCGCCGTTTTTATGTTCATTGGTTCAAGTACAGACTTACTTTGAAGCCAGTGATTCCCACTCAGTCAGTAGCTGCATAATACGGTGAGAGTCTTCCCATGTTGCACAAGGGTTCTCTAACGATGTACGCCCTGCTTCAACCGCTTGGCGAATATTGCGCACTTGATAGAAGAAAGCGTCTCCAGCTGCCGATACAGACACCTCGCGCTTCGACGTCTCGTAAATTTCCACACTAAACTGGTTTTCTTGCGTTGGTAGCCATGGGTTTGAATCTAACGTAATACAGCCTTTGCTACCCAGAATGGTGAATTGGTGTTTCAATCCGTGATCTTCGGCAGTGTGTACGATCGCCGTTTGTTGCTCACCAAATTGCATCATTAAGCTCGATTCACAGATATTACCGTCATGGCCTCTTCGGCCAATCGCCGTCATAAAGCGGTTTCCAAAGGCTTGTTCACCCAACATGGTTTTCACCACCAAATGCACTAATGATATTGGGTAGCAACCTAAGTTATACAAAGCACCTTTACTGTCTGGATTCACAAACTGCGCAATCGACGCTATATAAGAAGTATGAATCGAGCGAAGTTCACCAATCTCTCCTGATTTAAGCACAGAAACCAACTCGCTGATCAACGGGTGATGCAAGTACATCAAACCTTCAGCAAAGAATACCTTGTGCGTTTCGACTGCTTTTAGTGCCAACTCGGTTTTTTCCATATCTACCGACAGTGACTTTTCACACAGGATCGCTTTCCCCTGCTCTGCCGCTTTGACGATAAAGTCATGATGAAGGTGATTTGGCAGTGCGATGTAAATAATGTCGACTTGCTCATCAGCAATCAACGCATCGTAATCGGTGAACGTATTCTCGATGCCATATTGCTCAGCGAATGTCTTTAAGTTCTGCTCCGAACGCCCAGCAACCGCGTACAGTTCACTCTTGTCATCGCCTTGGATTGCTTCAGCCATGACACCTGAGATAAAGCTTGTGCCTAAAATGCCCCATTTCATGTTCGCCTCTCCTATTGAGCTTGGGTTTCGAATGCTTGGACTAACTCTGCCACTTCAGCAGCAATAAACGCTTGTGTATGCGGCATAGCAAAATGCGCTTCAATCGCGGTGCGGTTTTCATATCGCTCCCAAAGAATCACACGTTGTGGTTCTGTAGAATCGTAGGTCGCATTCGCTTGCAAGCACCCCGCTTCGCTTTGCATATCAAGGCAAAATTGTTCAATGGCTTCAACCACTTGTTGTCTTGGCTTATCGGCATTCATTTTCAGTTCGGCGGTAACAAAAATCGTCTCGCTCATGATGGCTCTCTTTCTCCATTCTTAATCATACGTCCACTGTAATTAACCTCATTTGATTGATAAACTCTGCTTTAGTTATTTCTTTATCAACTCTGGGTGTGTAATGGATAAATTAACAAGCATGAAGGTTTTCGCTTACGTGGTCGAACACGGCAGCTTTCGTAATGCAGCACACCACTTTGATATTTCACCGACCATGGTTGGCAAGCACGTGAGCTTTCTTGAGCAAAGCTTAGGTACACAGCTAATTCATCGCACCACGCGCAAACAGTCCCTGACCGAAGCTGGCAGACTCTACTATCAAGAGTGCCACCGCATTATTGAAGACATCACCAACGCAGAGAACCTGATCCAGACGCTGATCAACCGTCCAACCGGAACTGTAAAAGTTAACTGCCCTGTCACGTATGGCAAAAAGGTCATTGCTCCTATCGTGGCTGACTTCTTAGCTGAATTTCCCGATTTGAACGTTGAGCTAATGTTGGACAACAATTTGATTGACCCATATCGAAGCGAAGCTGACGTGATTATTCGAATCGGTGAGTTGGTCGATTCGTCGTTAGTCGCGAGAAAATTGGGTGAATACCACATGACTTACTGCGCCTCACCCTCTTACCTTGAGCAACATGCCCCTATCCAATCACTTGATGACTTAGCACACCATCATTGTTTGGGGTTTCAGTATCACCAAGGAGAAAGCCAACAAGTGGTGAACATGCCATCTAATACCTTTGGAAACAGCAACACCCGATTAACGTCTAACAATGGCGATGTACTTAAGTTCGCCGCGTTAAAAAGCTCTGGTGTTCTTATGCAACCAAAGATCTTAGTTGAGCAGGAAATCCAATCTGGTGCCTTGGTAGAAATTCTCCAGCAACATGCTCCCAAGCCAAAACCGATCCACCTGCTTTACCGTTCAAAACAGCTTTCCCTTAAAAACCGTACCTTGGTCGATTTTATTCTTTCTCATGTGAATCCATAACGTCACCCCATAAAGCGGCGACAATTTAACCATTTAATTAACTTTTATTGTCGATATGACAAATATTATTGCTTGTTAATTGTCTTTATTTTTCATGTTGTTAGTCAGAGACACCCATTAACTAGGCATAATTTATTGATTCACACCAATTGCATTGCTCTGACAAAGTGACTAGGATTGCCGCCTTTCCTGAGTGAACTATCAAAAAAATATCGAGAAATTTAATCTAATTTCTCTTCCTGTTCGTGTGCAATCACAACATTTACACTCATTTCAAATTGCATAAGCACATTCCTTTGCTTATGAAAACGACATTGATTTCTCAACGCTTTTAGTCACGTATGTGACTTTTTGGCTTGAGAGAGATTTTTATTCAAGGTAGGTCACAAGGACGCTACCCCTTGACTGCATTTACTGGAGGATAAGATGCCTAAAGGTCTAATGCTGACTGACTTAGCCATCGCTGGCTTACTATTGATTTTGGCAAAAGTCATTCGCGTTCACGCGCCATTACTACAGCGTATGTACATTCCATCGGCGGTTCTCGCAGGATTATTCGGTCTATTTTTTGGACCAGCCCTGTTAGACGTACTGCCTTGGACCGATACGTTTACCGCTAACGCAAGCCTATTAACTGCTGCACTTTTTTCTGCGTTAGGTCTGGCAACGGATGTTCCATCACCTAAAACCGTCGCACAGCGTGCTGGCTCATTGTGGGCGTTTAACCAAATCGCTTCTGTTTCTCAGTGGTTGTTTGCAGCAATGTTTGGTCTAGTTCTCACAACCTTCTTCTGGCCAGAGATTAATCCTGGCTTTGGTGTGACAATGTCTGCGGGCTTTATGGGCGGACATGGCTCTGCATCTGTTGTTGGTGAAATCTTCACGGGGCTTGGCTGGGAAGATGGCTTCACACTTGGCTTAACGTTCGCAACCGTGGGTATTTTCATCTCGATTTCTGTCGGCATGCTCATGCTGCAATTCGCATTGAAGATGGGTTGGATTCGTAGCTTTACGACCTTCGACAGCATGGACGAACACGAACGCAAAGGCCTTGTTAAGCCTGATGATCAAGAACCGGTAATGAAAGACACCATTTCTTCCCTGTCGGTTGATTCTTTCGCGATTCACGCTGCGTTAGTGGTTGTCGTAACCGCTTTCTCTTATGTCGCCGCCAACTACTTGTCTTCTTTCCACGATAAGGTGCAGATCCCGACGTTTGTAACTGGCTTCCTTGGCGGCATGCTCGTGCGAATCGTCGCGAAACAAACGAAAGCTTCACGCTATCTTTGTGACGGTGCATTCAAACACGCTGCGGGCATCAGTACCGATTATTTGATTATCTTTGGTATCTCAGCCATCAAGATTACCGTCCTAGCCCAGTATTTAATGCCGATGGTAGTGCTTGCAATCGGCGGTATCGCCTTCACACTATGGCTAATCTTCTGGGTTGCCCCACGTATCATGGGAGAAGATTGGTTCGAGAAAGGCATTTTCTCTTGGGGTTGGTTAACCGGTACAGTTGCCATGGGTATTGCGTTGCTTCGTATTGTTGATCCAAAAATGCGTAGCAAGGTGCTTGATGATTACGCCATCGCTTATGTCCCTGGCTCAATCACTGACATCTTCATCATCTCTTTGATGCCAATCGCGATGTATAACGGCATGCACTGGCAAGCGCTTGGTGTAGGATTAGGTTACATCGCAATTGTCTTATTTATTTGGCGATTCATTTTTAAACGTAACAGCAGTGCTCTGACACACGAATCTTAGTCGCTATACTCGGGAGGATTTTATCCTCTCGAGTTCATTCCTTGGTTTTTATCAAAATCACTCCTCATCTCGAAAATAAGCAACTTGTTTTATATTTGAGATTTGCAATCCCGATCTCTTATTATCATTCTTTTTTAATACTTGACCTGAACGTTTCTATATCAGAATAGCCGCCTATTCGTTTCTAAAACATGGAGAAAGGCTGTGCGTCGCTCTCAAGGATTTACTCTTATTGAACTCATTGTGTGCATCATCATTCTTGGTATTGTAAGCGTCGTTGCATTTCCTAAATTTCTTGGCTTACAAAAAGATGCCAGAGTGGCGGTTCTATATGGAGCCAGAGAAGCACTCATGACCGCCAACAACTTTGTCTACACCAAAGCAGTGATTCAATCTCAAGAGACAGTAGATGGCGGCATACAATATAACATTGATCTAGATAATGACGGCCATAACGACCTAATTGGTTACTTTGGATTTATCAAAAATGTTATTCCAGCAAAAGAGCTAGCAGGCTTTGATCCGCAACTCACTATCAACACTTGGTATGGGGTAGACAGCCCAGACGAGCCCTACTTCCTTATTGGTTTTGCAAACAAGCCTGTTGGTCCAGAACATATGTGTTATGTCGAAGTTTACTACCCAGAAACTCCTGGTGGCCAAGTGAAATACAAAATACAAACTGACGATTGCTAATTCCCATATAGAGTGGCAGTAACACTTTTACTTTTGGTGTCTTCATCGTTATTGCAAGGTAATGGCTCCAAAACAACCATTAACAACTATTTCACATAATGTCGTCGCACAGTTAGCTCATAGAGATAAAACCAGTAATTTGCGCCGACACATGGCTATAATTGAAACAATCTATCGTTTTTAAACCCGCCTATAACTTGTGCTTGTAAACTCATCATTTCGCTCAATAATAGTTCTATAACAAATTCAATAATTTAAAGCGGGAGGCGTAATGAGAATATTCTGGCAGCTACGTTGGTATTTCCAACAAAAGTGGAGGCACTATGTCGGATCCATTCTGCTTTTCGCTGTGATATCAGCACTACAGCTTGTTCCGCCCAAAGCAGTTGGCATCATCGTTGATGGCGTCGTAGACAACACTTTAGATACAAATACGCTGATTCTATGGCTCTCAGGGTTAACTGTACTGATCTTTACTATTTATGGGTGTCGCATCTTATGGCGAATTTGGCTTTTCGGCGCAAGCTGGGAGCTCGGGACCATTCTACGTAACCGTCTATATAGGCATTTATCGACACAGCCACCTCGTTTTTTTGAACGTTACAAGACGGGGGATCTGATGGCTCGTGGCACTAATGATGTGCGTAATATCGTTATGACAGCCGGCGAAGGGGTTTTAACCGCCGCAGACTCTTTGATCACTTGTATTGCGGTTTTAATCATTATGCTAACGCAAGTAAGCTGGAAGCTCACCGTAATGGCGCTTCTTCCAATGCCATTTCTTGCCATCATCATCTTCTTTATTGTGCGTATCCTACATCAACGCTTTCGTGTCGCTCAGGAAGCCTTTTCTACCATGTCAGACATGACACAAGAGTCACTTAATGGCGTGCGAATGCTGCGTGCTTTCGGATTAGAAAACCAAGAGCAGCAACGTTTTGAAGAGGTTGTGGATGATACTGGCGAGAAGAACATCGCTGTCGCAAGAGTCGATGCTAGATTTGACCCGGCAATTCAGTTAACCATCGGTCTTTCTTTCCTTCTTAGTGTCGCTGCTGGTGCTTACCTTGTTGATAAAGGTGAGATCACGCTTGGTGATCTGACCGCATTTACGATGTATTTAGGGTTGATGATATGGCCGATGCTGGCATTCGCATTCCTATTTAACATTTTAGAAAGAGGCTCTGCCGCATGGAACCGACTACAAGAGATCTTTGATGAAAAGCCAGAAATTATCAGTGGTAATAAGCCAATAGAAAATAAACCACTTCCGTTAAAAATTGATATCGACGATTTCCACTGGTCTAGTGATTTACCGCCCGCTTTGACGGAAGTAAACATCGAACTTGAACCCGGAAAAATGTTGGGAGTTGCAGGGCCTGTAGGAAGCGGAAAATCGACCCTGTTAACACTACTTTTGCGTCAACATGATTTAGAAAACGGCTCAATTAAATTCGGGGATGTCGAGATCAAGGATGCCCTACTACCGCAGTGGCGCAACCGTTTTGCTGTCGTTAACCAAAGTCCGTTTCTATTCTCCAAATCTATCTTCGAAAATATTGCCTTAGGCAACCCTAATGCAGAGAAAGAAGAAGTCTATAGAGCAGCAAAGTTAGCCTGTATACATGACGATATTGAAAAGTTTCCTGAAGGCTATCAAACAGAAGTTGGTGAAAAAGGCATTACACTCTCCGGCGGGCAAAAACAACGTATTGCGATAGCACGCGCTATGCTGCTGAATGCTCAAGTGTTGGTTTTGGACGATGCACTTTCCGCTGTTGATGGACGGACCGAACATCAAATCCTTAAGAATTTGGAAACATACTACCGTAATCAGGCCCTAATCGTTATTGCGCACCGCCTCACCGCTTTGGAAGCAGCAGACGAGATCATTGTATTGAATCACGGACACATTACTGAACGTGGGCAACATAGCGCGTTATTAGCGCATAAAGGCTGGTACGCCGAGATGTTCGAGTATCAGAAACTAGAGCAGGCGATGGAGGAATAATGAATGAACCAGACCAGCACGTTTAAACGGTTAATGTCTTACCCATTATCTCAACCAAAGCCAATGATTAAAGGACTCGCCTTGCTGTTTATTGCAGCGTTAGCTAGCGCCGGCGGCCCTTGGTTGATTCAATATTTCATTGATGAGCACATCGCTAAAGGTGACTATTCACAAAGTGTTCTGATTTCGCTAGCAGTAGGTTATATCGCTCTTCAGATCGTATCGGCAACATTCCAGTATTTTCAGTCATTGCAATTTAGCATTGTCGCGGCTAACACGATCAAAGCGATTCGTAAGCAAGTATTTTCTGGCGTGATTAAGCAGCCGTTATCTGCGTTTGATTACACTCCTGCTGGAAAATTGGTGTCGCGAATCACCAACGATACGGAATCTTTACAGCAATTTTATGAGCTTTTGATCGCGACCGTGGTGAAAAACGTGGTCATGATTGTCGTAATGCTTGGCGTTATGTTTTTCATGAGCTGGAAGCTCACACTCGTTGTGCTTGTATTGCTGCCGATCGTCATCGGCTTTATGTACTTGTTTAAGCAGCTAAGTACAGAAAGCTACCGAAAGATGCGTGACCTATTGACCGATATAAATGCGAATCTGAGTGAATCCATTCAAGGGATGAGTGTCATTCAATTAATGCAACAAGAAGAGCGTTTTAATAAACAGTTCAACGAGCTAACCGCAGAGCATCTGGTGGCATCTAAACGAGTGATTCGGCTAAACGGCTATCTGCTAAGACCATTAATGGACTTACTCGCTGGTCTTGCGTTGCTTTGCTTGGTTGCGATCTTTGGTTTTAATGGTATTGAGTTGATTGGTGTGGGGGTACTGTATGCATTTATCAGTTATCTTGCGCGAGTTACTGAACCACTAATTGAGATGACTCAGCAACTTGCTCTACTTCAGCAGGCGTTAGTGTCAAGCGAACGTGTTTTTGAATTGATTGACGCGAAAGAACAAACTTACGGGGACGATCATCAACCATTAAGGTCAGGTGCTATCGAACTTAAAGACCTCACATTTAGCTACGATGGTAAACAGGACGTCCTAAAAGACATTTCGTTGAAGGCCAACCACCAAGACTTTATCGCGCTTGTCGGGCATACAGGAAGCGGTAAAAGCACATTAGCGTCACTGTTAATGGGCTTTTATCCAACGCAATGTGGTGAACTGCTCATAGATAGTCGTCCACTTAAAACATTAGGGAAAGACGTACTTCGCAAAGATGTGGCAATGGTTCAACAAGATCCACATATTCTCCCTGCTTCAGTCAGAGAAAACATCTCTCTCAGTCGGGCAGTTGATGACAATCAAATATGGGATGCGTTAGACAAGGTTGGTTTGGCAGAACAAATTCATCGTTACCCTAACGGGCTAGACACGCAGTTAGGTCAAGGCGAAACTAATTTATCTGCGGGTCAGAAACAGCTTTTGGCGTTAGCACGTGTGCTTGTGGTAAAACCTAAGATATTGATATTGGATGAAGCAACCGCAAATATTGACTCAGGAACAGAGGCTTTAATCCAAAAGAGCTTGGCGGTACTCAGACAAGACATGACGCTCGTTGTTATTGCTCATCGGCTTTCAACTATCCTAGATGCAGACCAAATCATTGTTCTTCATCATGGGGAGTTAGTCGAGAAAGGCACACACAAAGCACTCTTAACGCAAAATGGTCGCTATGCCCAAATGTATCAGTTACAGCAAGCAAACCGACATCTACAACAGATTGAAGAAGACACCAAGCAACTCGAAGAAGCGGTGTGATTTTATGCCCGTGCCTTCTTTTTATTTAGTCGGCATGGGCATAATTGGTGTAACTTCAAAATTTAACCTGTTAGCTTCCAATTTCTTCATAATGTGAACTAATTTTCTATTTCTTACCTATTATTGACATAACCCCTCGCTATATCGCGCAAGGTCGTTGTAAAATCGTACGGTACTTAAGTCTACTGCCTGTGGCATTGGACTGAATTCCGCTTTCTAATTATGCACATTAATCTCATGACACAAGTCCATGGACAAAGATAAGTTTACTAACATCTATCGCTTGCCTGGTTCGATTCAAATTCGTATCGGTAAATGGCAAAAGACGTTCCGCGGCACCTCTGATTTAGTTTTACATCAGGCGCTAATGGAGCGTAATAAGCAATTTAAGAAGCCAGACTTTTTACCTAAAGGCTGGTGTGTCACTCCTATTGATGAAAACGACATTACCATTACGCATCACGGTAAATATATCCAAACCGTTATGCGCACAATGCTGGACAGAAAGGTCTCATACAAGCGACTGTTCCTATCTCGAATGAGTCTCGAAGATGGTGAAAAAGTGCTCCACAATTACAAGCTGGAGTGGGTAAGAAAACATAACCAGATCGCCAAAAAGTACAATCAAATTAAAAAGAAACAATATATGAACTTTGCAAGAGAAGAAGAGGAAACCCTCTACCCTTCGATTCCAAAGGGTGAGTTTGACAAAACATTATGGAACAAACTTATCGTATCATCGTTTGGTCCGCAGAAAAAGTACAAAAACCCGCACTTTGTCCGTAAAGCCGATTTCTAAATAAACACCCCTAAAGTTAGGGGTGTTTATTTATACGTTAACTCACCAGTCGTAAGTTAAACTTGCAATAACATTTTGTCGGTCGCCATACCAACAAAAGCCATCACATGTCGCTATGTACTTTTTATCCGCGATGTTTTTAGCTGCGACTTGTAACTTGTAATCGCCGATTCGATAACTGACCGTCGCATCCATTAAGAAATAACTTGGTACTTTTAGTCTCTCTTCATTGTCTCCGTATGACTCACCTGTATAGCGCGCGCCTAAGCCAACAGCAAAGCCATCAAGAGGTCCATCAAAGAAACGATAATGTGCCCAAGCTGATGATACGGTATTCGCCACTTGGGAAGGCGTTTTGCCAACCCATGCCTTATTGATGTCTTGTTTTATCTCTGCATCAACGTACGCAATGTTCCCGATCAATGTTAAGGATGGTGTCACATTAGCTACAGCTTCAAACTCAACGCCGTTATTTTCTATTTTTCCTATTTGCGTTAATTCACTCAAGTAGATACGAGCCAAGTTTTCTTTTGTTGCCCGATACGTTGCAATATTGAAATAACCATCAAATGAATCCGGTTGGTATTTCATACCGATTTCAAATTGATCACCGCTTTCAGGCTTCGCTGACTTACCATTGCTGTCTTCTTGAATAATTGGATCAAAGTACTGAGAGTAACTAAAGTATGGCGTGAAGCCAGAATCAGAAATATAAGCCGTTCCCACGCTAAACGTCCACTCTCCATTATCGACTTTCGTGCGAGCACCAGTGGTAACATTATGTACTTCATTACTTGTATCGTCGTAACGTGCCCCCAATAACATCGCCCATTTATCGTTGATCAGCATATGATCTTGAAAGTAGACGCCGAGCTGCTGATTATCGATTTTCGTTCTTTGCTTATCGGTTTCGCTCAATGGTTGTAGCGTATTCGGATCGAGTAACATTATGTTATCCGAATAAGTAGGATTAAATACATTAAACCTAGGATCGGGCAAAGCTCCCATTGGTGTGTTTAATAATGCATTACCATTAGCAACTATAGGGTCATTGGCAAAATCTTTACCATCGATACTGATCATTTGAAAATCTATGCCCAACATCAAGTTATGCTCAACACTTCCCCAATTTACTTGGTGCATCAAACGATTATCGATATTAAAAGCATCAGATGACCCATCTTCTGTTGAAGCACCCCTAAGTATGGTTTTGCGTTCATTTGATGGGTCCAAAGCCGGCCCCAACGCAGGCACGTCAGCCGAGTAAACGTACGAATACATTTGTCTTAGCTTAACATCCATTTCGCTGTAACGAGCTGCTTGAACAAATGAAGTGGTATCATTAAATGCATGAGAAAACTCATAGCCTAAAGACACCTGCTCACGCTCAAACGTCTCCCAGTTAGGATTGCCTATCGCTAAACTATCACTGATCTTTCCATTTTTGTTTGGCGTTAACGTTCCTTCAACTGGCAAAAATTGCAGATAAGGATCTGAGTCGTCTTTTTGATAGCTCGTTAGAAAGGTAATTTCAGACGTCTCATTAAATTTGTACGTCATCGATGGAGAGAGAAGAATGCGCTCTGCTTCTACCCCACTAATTCTCGTCCCATTTTTTCTCGCTAACCCTTGAAAGCGGAAAGCTAGCTGCTCACTCACCTCAGAGTTTACGTCAAGAGAAAGTTGTTTACGGTCTTCAGAACCGTACTCCAAAGATACAAGTCCTGATCCCCCATCAAATTGAGGTCGCTTACTGACAACATTGATAACCCCACCTGGAGGGTTTTGCCCATAAAGAACAGACGCTGCACCACGTAAAACTTCAACCCTCTCTAACGCAAACGGATCTATTTGCCAACTATAGAAGCCAGAAGAATATAAACGGGTACCATCTTGATACAACCCGCTGTTCGCTTGTTTAAAACCAAGAATAATAAACCAATCTTGCTTGTTATCTTCGCCGAAATAATTAGTTTGAATGCTTGGTGTGTACTGTAGTGCGTCAGAAATGCTAATAGAGGCACGATCATCCATTTGCTCTCGCGTAACAACAGACACCGCTCTTGGAGTCTCATTGATAGCAATATCAGTTTTCGTCGCTGCCCGACTCTTCGCTCCGAGATAACTAAAATCTGGACCAACTGCACTGTCTTGCTGCTGTCCAATCACAACTATATTTTCATCTTCCTGAGCCAAGACATTTGGCGTTGATAAAGCTAATACAACCGCCATCGACGTTGGTGTCAGCATAAACTGCCGAGTCATATTCTTCTCCTTTTTGTCGGCAGCCAAACCAACCCTTCATGACTTCAGCGACCGCTGAAAGAAAAGCGAGTTACGGCATCGCCAGTTGTTTCCGTAAAAGACAAACCAGAGGTTTTGCATAAAGCACTCGCATAGGTTACGAATGCCACTACGAGTGCTTATTTGTATAAGTACTTTCTTGGTTGAGGCTTAACTCATCTCTATAAACGGCGTAAACCCCACATTAAATACAAACCGCCAATGAGAGACGCCATAAGCCCTGTTGGTATTTCTTGCGGGTAAAGGACCTGTCGTCCCAACCAATCAGCCAACAACATCACCCCTGCCCCCAGTATCGCGGCGCATAACATGTGTTGTGACGCTTTGTTAAAACCAAATAAGCGAGCTAAATGCGGAGCCAACAACCCAACAAAGCTAATCGGGCCAACAACCAATGTCGCACTGACCGTGAGACAAGCAACTAAAAGAAGCAGTATTGCGCGTGAACGATCAACTCGAATTCCAAGTGCTTTAGAGGAAGCGGCACCGACAGGAAGAATATCTAGCCATCTTACGCAGAGAAAACTCAACCCTATAAAGACAAGCGCAGATAAAGACAATGGGAGTAACGTTTCAACCGAGACATAGTAGGTAGACCCAGACAACCAAGCCAATGCTTGATAACTTCTTGGGTCACCAGTGGCTAGAATAAAGCTCTGTATTGCATTCATCAGTGCGGTTATCGCAATACCAGTCAACAAAATACGCTCCGGCTGAAAGCCTGACTTACGGTTTAGCAGCACAATGACTAATACCGTCGCTAATGCGCCTACGAGCCCGCCTAGAGAAAGAGTGAAAATTGACGAACCAAACCCAGTAAACATCGCGATGATCAATCCCATCGCTGTCCCTGAACTGATACCGATCACTTCAGGACTTGCCATTGGGTTTCCACTTAGGCGTTGAATCATGGTTCCAGCAATCGCTAACATTGCCCCCGCAATTGCTGCTGCAAATAATCTAGGTGCGCGCCACTCCAAAAAAATCCAATTTTGGCTAGCAAATAAGTTTGCCCACCCTTCATTTTGCACAGCAACCGTGGCAAAAAGAACAACAGAAATTAACGTGCCGATCAACGCCAATGAGATCGCTTTAGGGTTTAGCTTGTAAACATGTTCACGATGTCGAGTTAACACTGTTTGAGTATGGCCCTGCGTCTTTTGTGATAAGCGAGGTAACAGCCATAACAGTAGCGGAGCGCCCAGTGCAGCGGTTGCTGCTCCCGTTGGTATAAAACTCGCCATTAGCCCCGGCAGTTGCTGAATAACCAAATCGGTTAAAGTCAATAACATGGCACCAATCAGCATTGATACCCAAAGCTTATGCTGGATTTTATTGATACCTATCAATCGAGTAATCGCTGGCGCCGCTAACCCGATGAAACCGATGATTCCTACGGCAGAAACCACCCAAGAAGTGATTAACACCGCAAGCCCAAGACAGACAAAACGCAACTTAGCTAGCGAGACACCTAAACTCTTGGCACCTTGCTCGGAGAGTTCCAACAGACTTAACGGCTTTGCAATCACAAATGCAACGACCGTAGCAAGTGCGATTCGAGGGGCAAGATACGAGAAATCTCCCCATCCACTCTGAACAAGCGAACCGGCTCCCCATATCATTAACCCATTCAGCTTTTCGGTATTCATCATCAGAATAACCGTACTTAATGATGCAAAGTACAGGTTTATCACTAACCCAGAAACGACGACAACCGTTGGAGATAACGCTCGTCGCCATGACAACAGCATCACCAACCCCATCGATATCACACCGCCGATGAGAGCAACCAAATTAGGCGCGATATCCAACATCCAAGGTGCGAATAGCGTAGCTAACATCAAAGCAAAACTTGAACCGCTCGCCACACCAAGTGTCGTGGGTGAAGCGAGAGGGTTACGCAGCACTTGCTGCATCAATACCCCAGCAACCGCTAATCCAGCACCAGATATAATCGTGGTGAAGACTCGAGGCCACCAGCTAAAGTGAAGTAAAACAGAATCGATAGATTGAAAGTTAGGCTCCCATAAACTGCTTAGAGCTAACGAAAATGAGCTTACTTGGTACAATTGGAAAGCACCAATAGAAAAGGTAAATGCCGAAAGTAACACCACAAAGCTTAAAGGCATCGTTTTCATTGTGTTAACTCCTCGACCTTACTCGCCGTAACTAACTCTGCGAAACGGAGGGCTGAAGGCATAGAACCAAAACTCCAAACGGGCGCGACTTGCATGACCTTTTCACCAGATTGTTGAACAACATATTGCCAAAATGGGTCTTGAGAGAGCTGCTCCGCTCCACCATAAGGTAATGGCTCTACGATAACGATTTGAGCTTTTATGCCAGCTAACTTGTCGATGCCAACTAGGCTGAAGCCCCAGCTATTCGTCTTTTCATTCCATGCATTACTCAGCCCAATCTTTTCGATAGCCTGGGAGTAAAGACTATTTTGACCAAAAACACGTACGTGCTTTGTATCCATAAACTGAATCATTAAAAGCGGCGGCTGGTCTTTGTTTATGCGCTGTTTTAATAAAGAGAAACGTTTTTCATATTGTTGGATAAGCGCCTCTGCTTCCGCTTCTCTTCCCAGCTCTTCACCAAACCTCCGAGTGAAACGAGTAAGTACCGACCAATCTGTAATCCCGCTTTCATATAAGTCAATCGTGGTAACGGGGGCAATATCGACTAAGCGATGCTTCATTGAGGAGAAGTACGGGGCAATAAAAATACGGTCAGGTCTGAGCTCGTAAATACGCTCTATATTGGGTTGAGTTCTTAACCCTACATCCTTAGTTTGAGGTGGTAACGGTGGCGATTTTACCCAAGCATCGTAATCTTGCCCTTGAGCAACGCCTACAGGTACGACCCCTAAAGCCAACATCGTTTCAGTTTGTGTCCAATCAACCGACATCACCCGAGGTGATGCGTCAGCTAGTGCTTGAAAAGAACTGACCAAAAGCGCACTAAGTGAGAGAGCGAAAGAGAAATGTTTAAGTCGAGTGTTTGTACTGCTCATTATTCCAACCTTTAGCTTGGCATCGCCACCGGATAACCCGCGGGGTGGTCAGAGATCATCATCTCTATCCCATATATGTCCCTCAACTTAGGTTCAGTAAACACCTGTTCAACATTGCCTTGTGCAATCAAATCACCTTGATGTAATGCAACGATGTAGTCGCAAAATCGTGCAGCCAAGTTGATGTCGTGTAATACGATAATAACGCCCAAGCCCAGTTCTTGACTGAGTTTAGAGATAAGCTTCAACATATCGACTTGATGGCTGATATCTAGCGCAGACAAAGGCTCATCAAGAAGCAAATACTCGGTTTTTTGGGCTAACAGCATAGCTAGCCACACACGTTGACGCTCTCCTCCAGATAACGTGTCCACTAAGCGATCTGCGTATTTTAGTGTGCCTGTCATCGCCATTGCTTCTTCAACAATGTCGTGATCTTTCTTACTCAAACGTCCAAGTAAACCATGCCATGGATAACGACCAAAACCGACTAAATCTCGACCTAAAATACTGTCGGTCACTGGAAGATGCTGAGGCAAGTAGGCAATGTGTTGGGCAAACTTTTTCGCTGAGAGATCGTTAATGCTCGTTCCATGCAGAACCACGTCACCAGCGGTGTATGGCTGTTGCTGTGCCAGCAACTTTAACAATGTGGATTTTCCTGAACCATTGTGTCCAACAAGAGCGTATGTTTTTCCGGGTTCAAATGTCACATCAAACGCTTTTAGCAATGACTTGCCTTCAATCTCAAACTGGAGTGCTTTAGCTTCCAACATCCCTACTTCACCTAATAGCCATTTACGAATAACAGTTATTCAAAGCTCTCATTCGTTGATCACGTTTGCCGTTCTTATTCAACAGAACGATTAATAAGGGAGGTTTTATATAACAACAAAGATACAAATGCAAACCGTTGTCATTATCATTACATAAACAAGATCATTGAGAGAATTGCTAAGTGTTAGTGATAATTTGCTCTGCTGAACTTCATTAGTAAATTATAGGCAGGTCAACGAGAGCAGCGGTCTCCCACTGCTCTCGCATAAATTTGAACGAATACTGCAGCGTATGAAGAAATGAAAAATGCCGCAGTGAATACATTAATGACGAGCGTCAGCGCCAAACTCTACTTCTTTATAGATATCGGCCAGCGACTTTTTACCTTGTTTGTCTTTGGCTGAACGCTTTTTCTTAGTTTGATAATGGTATTCTTGCTCCTGAAGTGCTTGTTCGTGCTCTTTTGCTGACTCAACAAACTCAGGATTTGCAAGTGCTTGTTGGCGTAAGCGGTTTACTCTTTCAAGGGTTTCCCACAACATACTTCACCTCCAAACTTATTACTGTATATAAAAACAGTATTGTTTAAATATTCCTCCTCGTCAACATTTCAACTTTGTTACTGCTCTTCACATTAACCCCAAGCCTGTATAGTGCTCGGGATATTTGTGGATGATTTGCTTTATATAACCTTGATGCTCTCGCAGAGCATCAACACATTCTCGAGATAACCACCCCTGATATACCCATTTTTCAAGTTCTAACAATGCGTATGGGATGGACCACGCTTGTCTATACGGATGGTGCGTTGTCATAAAATCAAAGGCATTCGCGGCAGCCGTAATTTGGGCGACTATTGGTATATCATCATTGGTTAAACCATAAGGATAACCAGTGCCATTTAAATTTTCGTACTGATAAATAATCATCTGCAAAAACAAAGTCACACTCGGGTGAACCGGATTTCCGATACGGGCAACTATGTCATCCGCTGAATCGATACAACGCTCAATATGTTGAATCAATATCGCCTCTTGTTCTTGAGAGTAATTTGTTCGGCGGCTAGCAATTTCAACTGGCAGCTGACTATCACCGAGCGCATGGAACTGAGCAAAAATACCAATATCTTCGACCATTTCGTCATTCAGGTGATAACGATCCGCTAACTGCGTTGCGATAATTTGACTGTAGTACTTCATGCGTTTGGTATGCGCGTAATACTCAGGTGAATAGCCTGGCATCATACATTGCATTCGGTTCGCTAGCGTTTCTATCGCATTGACTACTTGAGTTTCTGATTCAACCGCAAATCGAATCATTTCGAAATAAGGTTTAAGACCATTCAGCGCTTCTAAACTAAACGCATCACGTTGAGTGGAGTTCAAAAATACAAAACCGGTAAAAGCTTTGTTGTCATAACAAGGAATAGCAGCCGACGACTGATATCCGTGTTTGAGTAAAATTTGAACCCGAGGACAGTGCTTAATATCATGAAGGTCTTCGACGATACGAGGAACCGCGTTTTTAGAGGCAATATTGAGGTGGTGGAGTTTACGGAATGCTGATTCGTGATGGGCTAAACACCAAGTGTCGAACTCACTTTCTGCAAATGATTTGAGCACATCTTGGTCTGGGTGATATTTTGCAAATGACACCCTATCAATACATGGCAAGTGCGCCTGCATCCTGCCTTTTAGCGTTTGCAGTTGCTCGTTAAGCGGTTTTGCAAACGGGTAAAAACTCCGGTGCGCCATGCTTCACCTCCACACCAAAGCAGAGAAACAAGAAAAGCTCATTGTGTTGCAAATTCAATGGTATTTTGAGCGGTTTTCTCCACTTAAATTATCGATATACCACAACTTAAGTGTACGAAATAAAAGCACATTTCTACCAATTTTTTCACCGGATATCTTACGGTAATTTGATCCAGATTAAAAAAGCCAACGAGCGAAACTCGTTGGCCTAACAATACTGATTGATTACGATGGATTCAGTAACTAGAAGTTATTCAAAGAACGTTCTAAACAACTAGCCTAGAGCAGGAAGCACACCCAGCGTAATTAACACCTGAGCGAATACGATGCCAGTGCCAGCGATGCCCGTTATCACTAACGCACCTTGACCACCTGCGACGCGGTACTCCCCAGTAAAATCATCCGATTTACGAACCTTGATCACCATAACCAAAGGCAAAAAGATGGCTAAAATCGCTAAGGCAATCGCTGCATAGCCCAAAGCCATAATAAAGCCTTGAGGATAGAAAAGTGCGAAGCCTAGCGGTGGAGTAAACGTCACTAGTGCCGCAATCAAACGATTAGGCTTATCGTTACTTCCTTTGATGGTATCACCCAAAAATTCGAATAGACCCAAACTCACGCCAAGGAACGATGTCAACAATGCCAAGTCAGCAAACACACCAACAATGCTACCCAAATTTGATTGGTGTACTGTCTGAGATAGTTGACCAATCAGTGCGCTCAACCCTCCGTTCTCAACAAGCGTACTTTGGCTAACCACACCCAACGTCACGATTTGCCAAAAGATATAAATAACGAGTGGAATCGTCGAACCAATAATAACGGCTTTGCGTAAAGAAGAAGTGTCACCGTCTAAGTAATTCACAATTGCAGGTATACTTCCGTGGAAACCAAACGAAGTAAAGATCACCGGAATCGCCGCTACAACAAGGCCTTGTTCGATTGGCATACTTAACAAGTAAGATTCCGTAACGTTTGGAGCAAGAAAAGAAAGCACCGCAACCATCGCAATGAGCTTCATCGCGAACAGAACTCGGTTTACTTTATCGACCGTACCGGTACCCACTGTCACAACTAAAGTCACAATCAAGGTAAAGATTATCGTTGATGTAGGCCCTGAAATATCGAGGTCAAACCATTGTGCAAGGCGGTCTCCGAACTGAGCACCACCGCCAGCGATATACGCTGCACATAATGAGTAGAAAAGAAACAACATCGCAAAACTTGCCACCCACTTGCCTTTTTGACCTAGGATCTGTTTCGCCAAAGTATGAAGTGTAGCACTACTCTCCGCATGTTGATGAAGCTCAAGCATAAGCAAGGCAGTGAAAGCCATCAGAGCCCATAAGCCTAGCATGATGATAATAGAAGTTGAAAAACCAATGCCGGCAGAGGCAAGTGGAAGCGCTAGCATACCAGCGCCTATTGTAGTGCCCGCAATAATTAGCGTACTACCGAATACTTTAGAACGACTCATTGTATATTAATCTTTACACTTTATTAGAAATTATCAGTATTAGATCGGGCAACGGCGCACCGAAACCAACACCATATTTGTATTGCCGTCGATATTGTAGGATCTTTAGCAGAATATCAAGCAAAGTGTAAGGATAAAAAACCACACATGTAAACTATAATTTACACCTTGCTGATATTTAACAATAACTGTGTGCATTCTTCCCTGTTCATGAACTTGGGAACAGGGTAATTCCAGTGCGCCTCTTTCAGAATTAAATCAACAAGCGCATCAGCATCTTCACGTTGAATGAGCGCACTGGTTTTCTCAATATCAATAGTTGAAAACAAGGACTCCAGATTCGCCAAAAAATGCTGAGCACTTGCGTTACCTAACTGCCCCTCGGCCGTCAACTCATCGAGCTTTCTTAGTTGAGGCTCAATCTCTGATAATGAAAAGCGCAGCACAGGCAACAAGGCTAATCCGTTTGCCATACCATGAGGTATTCCATATCTCGCACCGAATGTGTGAGCAAAGGCATGAACATAACCCAAACTCGCTTTGGTAAATGCTAAACCCGCGTAATAGGATGCCATAGCCATTTTATGACGAGCTTCGACATCATCCCCTTGCATCACAGCCCTAGGAAGATATTTAAAAATGAGTTTAATAGCGGCAACCGAATAAGCCATCGTTTCTTGAGTAGCGTTTTTCGATACATAGGCCTCAATAGCGTGGGTTAATGCATCAACGCCAGTATCAGCCGTGATCTTAGGAGGTAAACCAATCATTAAATTCGCATCTAAAGCTGCCATTAGTGGCACCAACTTTGGATCCATTAAAGGGGTTTTAATGTGTGAGGAGGGATCTGACACGACCGCAGCGATAGTAACTTCACTTCCGGTTCCAGCCGTTGTTGGAATAGCAAAAATCGGCGCTGGCATTCGCCATACCTTCAATAGTCCAGCTAATTTTTTTATTGGCCGTTTATTGGTAACTTTCGCAGCGATAACTTTTGCACAATCCATTGCAGAGCCGCCACCCAAAGCTAATATGCCCTCACAATGAAAACGATGATAAGCCTCTAGACCGCTCTCTACCTGATCATAGGTAGGATCGGGCTTAACTTGCGAGAAAACATCTAACTGTAAATCGAGTTTTGCTGCAGCCTCAAGCACCTTATCTACAATACCGACTTGGACTAACCCTTCGTCGGTAACTAATAAGACGCGTTTAAATCCCAATTCGGTCATCGATTCTAATAGCTCATTCATCGAACCAGGGCCGGAAAACAAGGTTGGTCTCGGCATAGGAAGGATAAGAGCTGCTATTTTTAGCCCTGCGGTGTAAGTCCGATATAAGCGATGCTTCAACATACGAAATCCTTTTCATTTAGAGCTATTATTCTAGCTACTTTTATCACCTATGCTTACTTTGCAATCACACATTTTTTAATTAAGTCATTCCATCAACACATAAATGCTGCTGAGGGAGCAATACCGTTATCTTGATCTCCCCACACCACATGAGCTGTAGAGAAAATTATTTTTTATGATTTTCCATTAGCGTTACCTTAATAACTCACCCCTCTTCGGCTTTGCCGATCATAAAGTGGTTATTGAAGGTGCCTTATCATTCATACAAACTCAAAAATATGGATTCTACTTAATCACATAACGGTACGGTATATCAGTAATCTAATCCGAACATCACTTATAAAAATACAAATAAGAATGCGTTACATCATGATTTATTGTCGTTTTCAAATAAGTCAATAAAAGCAACAATAATCTTTCAAAACTTATACTTAGTTCAAATATCTGACTCTTAACCATGAGCTTCAGGTGATATTATTATGCAACTAGGATTATTATCCCGCCCATAATCAAAACTATGTCTAAACGCCCACCTTTTTGGGGTCTATTCGCTGTCGTACCCAATTTTTCCTATCACCTTCTGATTTGGGTTTAGCGTGGGCTAATTAGCAATGTCGGTATAAACCATGAATCATTCTTGCCATTCCCATACGGACATGGGCTTTGAAGTCGATCTGAAACAAGCACTTATCTGGGTTGCTCGAGCACTCGACTATGTCGGTGTTGATGATACGCACCATAGCCATCGTGTCGCTTACATCGCTTACCAATGTGCTCGGGTCATGAACTGGGAACCAGAAAAAGCGGAGTTTTGCTACTTCGCAGGGATGATCCACGATTGTGGGGTCTCCGAAACACAAGAACATAAAATGTTACTTGAGGAGTTGGTGCCACAAGATGTAAAAACACATTGCTTAAGAGGATACCGAAGCCTCAAGCAGTGTCGTTTGTTACGTCAGTTTGCTACACCTGTTCTTTACCACCATACACATTGGAGTGAACTAAAATATCTTGATTTACCGCCTTTTGAAAAAGAGGTCGCTGCCCTACTCTATTTAGCCGACCGTCTCGATTTTATGCGTTCCAAATACGTCATGAACTGCCACTGTGACATTGTCACACTTCATGAAGAACTAATTGCAGAATGCATCATGGCAAACGCTGGAACTTTGTTTAATCCAGACATGGCTAAGGCAATGGTTAAGCTCGTTATGACCGACGCATTTTGGTTCGCGATGGAGTCTGAAAATATAGAAACCATCGGATTAAACTTTAAAAGCATTGATTGGCTTCAAAAACAGCTCACCATCCAAGATATGAATAGTTTGGGCATGTTTATCGCTCGAATTGTTGACGCAAAAAGCCCATTTACTTATCAACATTCGCAAAAAGTGGCGGAGTTATCTCGGTATCTAGCCATCAAGCTTGGGTTCTGTGAGCACGACCAAGAGATGTTATTTATTGCTGGGTTGGTGCATGATATCGGAAAGTTAAAAACACCAGATGAGATTCTTCATAAAGAAGGCTCTCTTAATAAACAAGAGTATACGCGTATTAAACGCCATACAATTGATACTCAGCTCGCATTACACAAAGTGTTTCCCAACGCTAAAATAGCGGAGTGGGCCTCTAATCATCACGAGCGTTTGGACGGTTCTGGCTATCCTTATCATAAAACAGGAGACGAACTCGATGTACCATCGCGTATTGTCGCGGTTGCCGATGTTTTTCAAGCTCTGTCTCAGGACCGTCCCTACCGCGGACGAATGGCTCAAGCACAAATCGCCGCGATTATGGGTGAGCAAGTCGCTAAACAAGAACTTTGTTCTGACGTCTATGCAGTGCTAGAGCGAAACATGACCGAGTGTTACGAGCTATCAACTAATGTTTAATCGATAAAGGGCGTATCTACGCCCTTTGCTGATTTTATGCTGGTTGCAAACCAATCATTTTGCAATATCAAGTACATTGTCTCGCACACCATTGATTCTGAACCAACCTGCAATACTGAAACGCTCAGCATTGGTCGGTAAAACCTCATGCGGGAATTGCTCAGATAAGAATAAAAGTAAGCGTCCCGATTGAGGAGGGATGGTTGCTATCTTATTATCATTTAGATCGTAAACCACCAATTCACCTGCATCCTTTTCCGTCCAAGATTCGTTCATGTAAAAAACGGTTGTCAATCGACGGTTTTCATTGCCCTTAAAACAATCTAGATGCTTTTGGTAGAAATCCCCTTCCTCGTACTTGGCAAAGTGAGCTTCATACTCAAAAAGCCCCAGAAACAAGTGACGGTTCACTTCTTGGCGTATTTCTTCCATCTTATCTAAGTAAGAAGTAACCGCGTGCCCCATATTGGGCGATAACCATTGAATTTTGTCACTTCGAATTGACTCGATACGAGTCACATCGTCATTACGACCAATACGCGCTTTTTTCCAGTTACTTGGAATGCAGTCTCGCAATTGATCCACTTCTTGTTCAGAAAGAAAATCATCCCAGATGTAGTAACCATGGGTTGCTAACGCATCGATCATTTTATTCATTATTGTCGTTCACTCATATTAGTTGGGCGGTCTATATAAAAAATCTTCAACCCCACAACAAATGCGATTTTTTGTCGAAACGACAACAAAATAAAAAGAGAGTAAAAATAGGTGATGACGAATATAAAAATGCCGCTCATATGAGCGGCAATATCTTTTATTATTGACGAGCTTCTAATCTGGTTGGATGAACTCGCAACGGACTAAGACGTTTAATAGTCGGGCGTTGTTTGTTTTTTAACTGGATATGACAAAGTTCCAGAATTAAGCCAAATGCCATCGCAAAGTACACATAACCTTTGTTGATATGAATTTCGAAGCCTTCTGCCATCAATAAACCACCTAACAAAACGAGGAATAACAAAGCAAGTGTCTTAAAACCAGGGTAACACGACACCAGGTTATTGATTTTTTCGGCTGTCATGACCATCACGATAGCAGACGAAACAATCGCTGCGACCATAAGTGGGACATCACTTGTCAAACCAACGGCGGTTATCACCGAGTCCATCGAGAATACAGCATCCACGGCAACAATCTGCAACAGAACTACCGCTAAACCAGTACGGGCGTGAGTTGAGTGAGCAGACTCGTTGTGATTTAACCAACTCCACAACTCTTTCAGGCTTTTAGCCAAGAGGAATGCACCACCCGCAATCATGATAACGTCTCTTCCGGTAAACGCTTGGTTCGCCAAAGAAAATAGCGGTTGAGTCAATTGCATGATCCAAGAGATTGAAAACACTAAACCAATACGAGCAATAACAGCAAGACCAATACCAAGGTTTCTTGCCAGCTTACGTTGGTGCAGCGGCAGTCTTTCACATAAGACAGAGATAAAAACGACGTTATCAACGCCTAGACAACTTCAAGCGCAAACAAAGTGGCGAAAATAGCCCAAGCTTCTGGTTGCATAAAAAGTTCTAGCATGAGCATGTCTCCAATAATAAGAAGACATATGGTGAAGGGTTTTGTCGACTAAAGGGGTCGTCCATTAATTATTTATACCTTTGTTACTGAGGGATCATGAGTAAATCACCAAACAATCAACAAAACAATATCTATTTTAATTAACAAGGAACAAGTTTAATTCGTGTACAAATCAATCAACTCCTCCAAATTGATTAAAATTACATAGAAGCTTTAGAATTGAATAAATGAAAGCATTAAAGTCCAACAAAACTAAGATAAATTTCTAGACTTATAAGCACCATCAACCCTTATGCAACCCATTAAATGCATTGAGCTCAAAGAGAAACAGGCGTGTTTCCGAGATAAACAATAGTAAAAATTTGTTTCATGCTGATATACTGCCAAAAATCATAAGAAACCATGCTATTTATGGACTACATTGCTCTTTCGCGTATAAGCCTTAAACATCTAACTGTTTTACATATGTTGTTAACCACTCACAGCGTCACACTTGCGGCAGAACGCTTGTGTGTAACACCATCGAGCGTCAGTAAAACGCTCGGACAGTTGCGCGAAACGCTAAAGGATGACCTTTTTTACCGTGATGGCACTCGCTTAGTGCCGACAGCATTTGCGCTGCATATAGGCCCGTCAATCCATGGCATACTCTCCAGTATGAATGGGTTATTACATCAAGGCTCTTTTAATCCGGCTTACTATCAAGGTAGTTTTTCATTAGCAATGCGTGAAAGTTCGTTTGAGCTCTTTGCGCCAGTTCTACAGCACTTGTCCCAACAACTGAGCAATCACGCGCACTTGAATGTCCATGCGAAAGAGGAAATGAGTTTCGATGCATTAGCAAGAGGTCAAGTGGATTTTTTGTTGCTTCCTCACGATCTCAGCCAACCACCCACACAAAATAAAGACTTGGTATGGAAAACCATTTTGAAAGACGAAATGGTTTGCTTAATGAGAGCATCGAACCCACTCGCTGAGCAACCCTTATCTGTTGAAAGTTACCTTTGTGCAAGACACATCGGTATTCATGATAAAGATCTGTCACAACCTTATTTTGAGCAAAATCTCACCCAAAGGCATTCAAAGCGAAACTTGGCCATGCGTGTAGCCGACTTTGGTTCAGCTGCGGTGATGTGTCAGCACTCGGATTACTTGTTCACATGCTCCAAGCTTTGGGCAAGAGCGGCAATGCAAGCAAAAGGTTTGGTTGAGCAAGCTCTTCCATTCGATTACGGGCAAGTAGCCTACAGCCTCGTTTGGAACAAAGCGAGCTTAAACGATCCCGCTTTAAAATGGTTACAGCAACAATTACTCGACGCTTGCGCCATGTTAGATGCCTGTGATGCTTAAGCATAGATAAACAACGGTACTACGTGAGTACTGTCGGCACTGTGATAGGGTTACTCACGTAGCATCGGAGCTCTGATTTTAAGCGTTTGATATCATGATGAGAGCACATATCCCAAGTTAACGCCTCCCCCACAACTCCGTGATGTTGAAAGGCATTTAAACGGATAAGCACCGATTCAGGAAGAGTACTCAAGTAACGCCCAATTGCTACGATTTCTATATCTAAATCACTTTTTTGGGGGATATGCAGTAAGCGGACCTCGTACAATTTTTCGTGTTCAACTAGGTATTGAAGGGTTTTAAATACACGATGATTATCACGCCCAGTTAGCCACTGATGCGTCTCCGTCTGCCACGCTTTCAAATCGATCATTGCGCCATCCAGAAAAGGTAGAATACGCTGCCAACCAGCAACCGCTAAAGAACCGTTACTGTCGATGAAACAAGAGAGGTGCCGTAATTCAGGATCTTGTTTTATCCCTTTAAACAGCTCAATAATGAAAGGAAGTTGTAAGGTAGATTCCCCACCGGATACTGTAACACCACTGATGAAAAAGCGATGCTTGCGTATCAAATCGAGCATTGTTACTACAGAGTAGTCAGTAATTTTTGGATTAGATTGGTTCTGACATATCTCTATACAATGATCGCAGTGGGTGCACTCCTCTTTAAGCCAAACAACGTTGTTGTTTTCGTCGAACTTCAATGCGCCTGCTGAACATTCACTCACACACTCACCACAATGATTACAATGGTTTATCGTGTGAGGATTGTGGCAGTTCAAACACTGATAGTTACAACCCTGTAGAAAGATGACTAGACGATTTCCTGGCCCATCAACACAAGAGAAAGGAAGGATACGAGTGACTTTTGCCAAAAGGCTTCCACTTCGTCTAGACATCTTGTTCTTTCCTAAACCGAACTTATGCCTGCGTGTAAGTCGGTGTTACTTCATGACTCACCACACGTGGTGAGCGTTCTAAAATTTTGGTATTTTTTGCTGCTTCTGCACCTAGAAACGTCGTGTTGGTTCTCGAACCTTCTTCATCATATTTCGCGACGTCTGAAAGTTTGATCATGTAGCCTGTCACGCGAATTAAGTCATTTGAAGTGACATTCGCGGTAAACTCACGATAACCAGCATTTAGTGCCCCTTTACATAAATTGAACATCGCTTCTGGGTTAGATTTCACCGTTTCATCAATCGTCAAAATATCGCTGATACCCGCACGATAATACTGATGATGCTTCGCCGTTGCTTGTACATAAGTGACAGGGTCTGGCTCTGCACCATAAGGCAGACGTACACCTGGCGTAACATCATGATCTAAGCTAATGCCGCCTTGTGCATGTAAGAGCGCTTTGCCATCTAAACCATATTTCACCGGGGTTGAGTCCACCAGTTTAGCCAGTGTTGCTGAAACATCATGAGCAAAAGTATTTGCTCGATCATTTTTTCCGTATCGCCCTATTTGCCCTTCTTTTTCAAATAGAAGGTTTACCGCTTCGGCCATGCCGTAAACGCCATACATTGGCGCGAAATAGGACTCTTTTATCAACCCTTCTTGCGTCAAAAAGCCTTGAAAGAAGTTCGATTTTTCATGCAAGTGCGTGCTTCTTGCGTTTATGAGCTCGACCATTAATCGATGGTAAGAAGGCAACGCACTGTTTAAGAAGTCGTTACAGTCTGATGCTCGTTTTGCAACTTCTTTTAAATTCATTCGCACCAATGTGTTCGAGCCACCTGCTAATGGAAGCGAGTTGTAGCAACTTACAATACCAAAGCGTGAGCCGTTGTAGGCTTTCGCGTGCATTGGGTAATTGGCGATATGCGGTTTACTGCATTCACAAATGTTCTGTGTCGCTTGACGAAGTAAATCATCAGGTGTAACTGTCTCGTCGTACATAAAGGTGAGATTCGGTGCGATCTGCTTGAGCTCCGCATCTACTTTTAAAACAGTGCGACAAATAATGTTGTCTGTCGGTCCGACATTCACATGCATAAACGCATCTGGCAATGTGCGATCCAGCATGATCCAAAAATGTTTTAACTTTTTGTAAATCTGGCTCTCTGTTAGGTCGCCTATGTAAGGCAACAAGACATCATCTAACTGACCTAAGTAAACCGGAATGTTCGTTACCGAAGGAACATGATGGTAAATGATGGTAAGCATATTCAACGCATCATCGAAATCATCAGCCGGAGACAACTCTAAATAGTCTGAGCCTTGCGATAGAAATTTAGCGTAATCAGGCAACACATAGCGAGGTTTAAACGGTGCATGACCTTCAAACATATCGCAGATGATGCCTTCATCCATTGCTTGTCTCAGTGATGGAGATACGGTCATGTAAGGAATGCACGCTTCCGCCTCTAAAGCTAAAAAACTCGACTTCTGTTTTGGAGAAAGACGGACGTCGGTCGCGATATCTAGAAAACGTTGTTGTAGTTTAGAAAGGCTTGTCATCTAAGATATTCCTACAAAGTAACCACAAGCCCACAAGACAAAATACGAGCTCTACCCCTAAAGAGTAACGTGATTTTACTCCTGCTTGGCTGTTGCCACTAATGAAAATAAACAAAACGTCTATTTCCATTCTGGAAATAAGACAAAGCTAAATTAGCGCATTCCAACTTACTATATGGGAAAACCTAACTGCGTACCGAAATCTGTCTTATTTATCGGTTTGCCGTCGACAACATCACGCCTGCACCAATAAATACTCCACCAGTCAAACGATTGAACAACTTCGCCCTTCCAGCGACAAACAACCAATCGGAGGCTTTTACCCCTAACAATGCATAAAATGTTAGCCAGCTAAGCTCAAAAACCACAAATGTAGACGCGAAAATCGCGAATTGAGACAGTAGCGGTGCGGAAGGTTCTATGAATTGAGGAAACAAAGCGGTGAAAAAGACTATCGCTTTGGGATTACTAGCGCCAACAATGAAACCACTAGTGAACGCGCTAAACGCTGTCGCGGAACTTTGAGTCGTTGCCGTTTTATTAAAATCTGTCTGAGATGAGCGCAACGCTTGAATACCTAACCAGATTAAGTAAGCGGCACCACACCATTTGATAATATTAAAAACTAACTCAGATGAAGCAATGACAACTCCCAACCCGGTAAATGAGAGCGTAAGGATGATCGTAATCGCAGACAAACTGCCAAGTGCAGTCATGAAAGCAATACGAAACCCACTACTCACTCCTTTACTCAAACACAACAGTGAGCTTGGTCCTGGTGAAGCAGTGAGCACGAGAATGGCAAGAGTGTAAAAAATCCATGTATCTATTTGCATTGGCATCCTTTCCAGAAAAATGAGGTTTATAGCCCATTGTGTATAGAACTATTTTATCGCCCGGTTTCTATCCATGAAGCCGAGGTCTTAATAACCATCTTGCATCTAAATAACTTAGAAAAAATTAATAGATAGTTATGCAAATAAAATACGATCTACATGCAAGGATGTAAAGCCTGTTGTATAAGCTTATCTATTTCTCTTAATCATAAAAAGGCCTAGGATCGATCTCTAACGATGAAGGCGCGATCGCTCTTTCAATTTTGTACGCACTCGTTTTTAAATCCACCATCGTGACATCAATGTATCGTTTATACTTGCGGGAGTAGAAACATTTCACTTCTGGCTTTAATGCTTGAGATTCATTTGAAGACCAAACAATACCAACACGCCCATCGTTCAACTCGACAATGGAGCCGACGGGGTACATCCCAATGCAATTAATGAATTTGTAAACTAAGTCGGCGTCTAAATGAAATGGCGTTAGACTCAACAAGATTTTAAACGCTTCCGCAGAACTCATGCCTTTTTTGTAACAGCGATCAGCCGTTAGCGCATCGTAGATATCTACAATACAGCTCATACGGCCGTGAATTGGAATCTCCTCCCCCTTCAAGCCTCTAGGATAACCATTGCCATCTAACTTCTCGTGGTGCATCAAACAAACATCACGGCTTACGTCACTAAGTCCTTTTACGTGAAGGATTATCTCACCTGCGAACACTTGATGTAGCTTCATATGTTCAAATTCTTCAGGCGTTAGCTTCGCTGGCTTGTGCAAGATCTTATCATCGACTTTAATTTTACCTACATCATGAATAATGCCACCTACAGCAAGCTGTTTTAGCGTTGGCTTATCCAAGCCCAAGTACTTACCGAATGACACTAAAAGACAAGCGACATTGACGGAGTGTTCCAATAAGTAAGAGTCTTTTTTTCGGAGTGCAGAGACACACTGCAACGCATCTGAGTCAATCAAAACACTTTCAATGACATCGTCAGCCCAAGCTTCTACTTCATCAACTTCAATGATTTTTCCTTCAAAAGTTTGATTCAATAGTTTCTGCGCCAAATCTTTTGCTTCAGCGATCAGCTTTTTGGCTCGCTTGTGTTGGATGTCTCTCGAACGATAAGCTCGTTGACCCCTCTTAAAATCGGAGTGTTTCTGCTCTCTCGTCTCTTTAGTGGCATCAGTTGATTCATCTACAGGCTTGAAGACACACTGCTGCGAAGATAATGTTTGATCTACCCAAACATACTTTACGCCACTTGTAGCAAGCTTCTTAATGCCTTCAGGGCTAGATATCCGCCCTGCATTGGCTAAATTGACGCGCTTGTTGTGCTCTATCGCGGTAACAAACATACCAACGCCGATATCAGCGAGCGCAATTTTGATTGAATTTTTCGGATCGTACTGCATATAAAGAAGGCTTACTCGATATTAACGTCCGCATTATAAGAGATTTGATTACTTGGCGTGATAATAAATTTGAATTGATTACAATTAATGAGCATCCTGTCAATTAATAATCGGTCGCGCTCATTAAGTCCTTTTTGTTATTATGGTTTTATCCAAGATAGCATATATACAAATGACGTTAAAAAACCGCACATTGATACCGACACAACTGAAAATAACTTTAGGATAATTATTCATAAATATTTATAGATTGCGGACGGCATCAATAACTGTATTTTATAAATGATTTTTACTGTTGACTATTTTTTATAAATGTCGATGATTAGCCGCCTAATCTTAGTATGTTATTAACCTAGTAGCGCATAAAATGATAGCCAAACAATTTGAACTGACACTTTTGTGATTGTAATGTACGCCAGCAGATCAACTCTATGTTATCAACCCCAACACTCATCTCTGATGCTAAAAGGCTCGAGGAGGAAATATCTTGACCACCCTATTTGACCAACAAGTCTCAGATAGTGACCGAGAGTTCCTAAAAATCGTCGAAGAACGATTCATTCATATCTTCGATGTATTTAACGAAGGCCTCTTTTACATGGATGAGTTTGGCACCATGGTATTTTATAACAAGGGCTTTTATGAGCAGCTTGGTATCAACGCTGGTCGAATCAGCTTAGAGCAATGGTTAGACCTTGTTCACCCTCTCGATCGAGAAAGACTCTCCACTCGGGTCGATGCTCACATCATTACCAACAACACGAGGGTCACAACGACCTACCGCGTGCGTAAACCCAATGGACAGTACGTCTGGATTGAAGGCGTAGCCATGACCAAAGAAACAGAACATGGTCATTATATGGTTGGTAGCCACCGTGATATTTCTGAACGCAAGCTGATGGAAAGCTACATTCATCAAGTCGCATTTCATGACAATGCGTCAGGTATGGCTAATCGCGCCCATCTCTTGCTGGATATTGAAGATAGTGTTCGAGCCACCGATTCTTGTGCATCTATCTGTTACATTCAGATAGAAGAGATTAAATCTTACTTAAATCAATATGGCAGCGAGTTGGTCGATGGGTTAGTGGAAAAATTGCTACAAACTCTCAGTCACCTACCTTCTCCAAATAGTTCTGTATATCGCGTACATGATGATGACTTTGCGATTTTGATTCACGATGAATGCTCGGTAGAAACGCTGCAAAGTTATGCCGAAAGTTTAAAGGAAACCTACCACGAGGCAGTGATTGAAGAGGGCCAATACTTAGGAAGTAACATTAGTATTGGTTTGTATCCTTGCATAGATCCAAGTCACTCAGCAGAGGAAATATTACGTAAAGCAGCACGAACTTGTCAGTACGCAAGCGAGCAGAATAAAGACCGTGTTGCGGTTTACAGTGAGAAAACTCAGCATGCCGTAGACCGTTATTTCTTTATTGAACAAGGTCTAAAAAGTGCACTAGAAAAACAGACATTAAGCGTTAAGTTTCAGCCAATTATTGACGCCAAAAGCTCAAAAGTGGTGAGCTTCGAATCTCTGGTTCGCTGGCGTAGCAAAGAGTTTGGCGAAATTTACCCAGACGAATTCATCCCCGTCGCAGAGAACAAAGGTTTGATTGTCGAGCTCGGATATCAAGTCTTTGCCAAAGCGTGTGAATTTATCAAAAACTACCGTGAGCGTTACCAAAACCAAGTTCGCGTCAACGTGAATGTTTCTGTACTTCAGTTAATGAACAGTGAATTCCCTGCGCGAATTAAAGCCATGGCGGATGAGGTTGGTGTCGATCCTGAGTCTATTGTGTTGGAACTAACAGAAACGTTTATTTTGGATAATAATCAGACAGCCATTGCCCCTCTGAATACCCTCAGGGAACTAGGATTTGCACTCTCTCTGGATGACTTTGGATCTGGTTACAGTTCATTAAATAGCTTCTTCGACCTCCCGATGACACAAATCAAAATTGATAGGTCGATGGCGTGGAAAACACTAACCAACCGCTCTTCACAAGAATATCTGAAGTTTCTTATCACTATGTGCCAGGAAAATAATATTGAAGTAGTGATTGAGGGAATTGAAGACGCCAAAATGTGTGAATTTTTTACCGAAATGGGCGTCGATTATCTGCAAGGTTATTGGTTCTCTAAGCCACTTTCTGTTGCCAGTGCAAGCCGCTATTCGTTGAGTTAAGCATACTAGAGCAATATTCCGCACGGCCACGTTAAACATGCTGAACTATTCACTATAGATTTCAGACACTAACTGGCCGTGACGAAAACAAGCTTAATGTCCCCCGATTAACGTAGACGTTCAAACACCACACTCTGATCTAAATGTTCGTGATACTGAGTGTAATCTAAGCCCACATCAAAGATATATTGGGTCACCAGGTTTCTAACGCACTCTATTAATTGGCTTGCTTGCCATGGTTTTTCAAAGTAGCGGTCAATGCCTGCGGAGTTGATCGCATTAATCGTATCGGTGTGCGTCGCTTGCCCGGTAAGAAGCACTTTCCTCGTAAAGCCAAAACGACCGTCCTTTGATACATCGGTCAGCAGCTCTACTCCCGTTTTACCTGGCATCACATGATCGGAAATAATCAATGCGATCATCTCGCCTTCTGCATCAAATTCATCCATCAGTTCTAGAGCCTCACCTGCTGATTCGCAGTCTTCGACATTCAACCACTGATTTAACGGCTCTAAATCTTGTAGAACCGCGCTTAGTACCTCTCGTTGGTCATCAACGCAAATTACATTAAGCTTCTCCATGTTCACCCTCTACTGGTAACTTGATTCTAAAAATCGTTTTTTCACTGTCGCTCTTTACTACAATAGAACCGTTATATCCGGCGATAATGCGCTTCACAATCGACAGACCTAACCCTAAACCAAACGACAATCCCCCCTTTTTAGTGGGGAAGTTTGGCCGGAAAATTTTTCTACGTGTCGCTTCATCAATTTCTGGTCCGTTGTTAGCAATCGTGACCAAAATTTTACCCTTACTCTCCCGAGTATGTATTTCGATACCGGGTTTCTCCGTTTCACCAAGTGCATCGCACGCATTCTTTAATATATTTACCCAAACTTGGACGAGTTCGGTTTGAGAACCAATAAAAGCAGGTAAATCCGCAGGGCTAAAACGAACACTCACTCGTCTTAAGTCACTTTGCAATAGAGCCAAGGCGCGATTGATTGAATCATTGATGTTAATCGCTTCATCCAAGTCGATATCCGTGCGCCCCAATTGTTTTACGGATCGTACAATGCCAACGGTATGTTTAGAGGCAATGCGTAAGTCATGGAGATCTCGTCCCATTTGCCAGAAACGTATCGCTTCTTCTGGTCTTTTTAGCCAATGTTCCGAAAGGAAATTATTTGGAACGGCACGTGCAAGATCACGAGCAACCTCCTTGGTTAAACCGTAGTATTTTTCGAAGTGGCGCCCCCGCTTTCTCGCTTCGCTAGAAGAGACTTTCTGCCCTTGCATTAAACCAAAATCAAAAAATTGACTCGCTTCCGGATGAACTTCTTCAAGCAGTTCCATGATAACTGTCTCTAGCCGTTCTGATTTACTGCTTACAACGCCTATCGCATTGTTCAACTCATGAGCGATACCCGCTGCAAGCTGCCCCAACGTTGTCATTTGCTCTGCGGTATGAAGCTTTTGTAGTGCTTTTTCTTTAGCCAATGCCTCTTGCATTGCGCGCCGTTGACGACGAGATAATTCGTTAACCATCACAGGCATAAATTGTGTCGTCAATGGTCCGTATGTCGCCTCTTCCACGGCGGGCGTATCGCGCTGTATCCAAGCCAATTCAACATCGGTTTGAGCAATCACTGTCGAAGAGGCAGTCCACGTACCAGAAAAGAAACTGTGTACGCCAATAAACGCACCTTGAGACGCAGAAAATACCTGAATCGGTTTCTTGTCATCTTCCGCGTAATAGCCCGCCAGTTCTCCCGACAGCACATAGTACAAGCGATCGTTGTAGCCAGCTTGCTCAATAAGCACCGACCCGGATAAAACCGTTAATCGGCGTTCAAGGTGATTAAAGTAGCGTTGTACTAACGCGTCTAACTTCGTTTCGTACATGGGTTATCCAATATGCCCAACAGTATGTAAAATCCACACCATCACAAAGCTGAGTAATACGCCAATCACGCCTAGCACGGCACCGATACGAGCCATTTGGCCGCTCTCGACATGCCCTGTTGCATGAGCTAACGCGTTTGGTGGCGTACTGATTGGTAACGACATACCGAGTGAAGCAGCAAATGTCACGACCAAGATCAGAGTAACTTCACCGCCGAGAGGCGTTAGCGAAGCCATAGAAGTACCCAGCGCAGCCATAATCGGCATCAGCAAGTTTGCGGTGGCTGTATGCGACATAAAGTTTGCCATTAACAAGCACAAGAAAGCCGCACCAAACAAGACAACATATGGCGAGAACTGATCAAACGGAATGCTGTGTACCACCAGCTTCGCAAGCCCGGTTTTATCTAGAGCAAGGCCCAGAGCAATACCGCCTGACACCAACCAAAGCACATCCCAAGAGATTTTCTTCAAGTCTTCTTTGTTGATGATGCCCGTCAATGAGAACACTGCCACCGGAATTAATGCTACTGTGTAAGAATTCATTCCATGTGCAGAACCCATCAACCAAAGAATAATCGTGCCGGCAAAGGTGACGTAAACCATTATTGCTTTGGGTGTTTTCAAAAACTTGCTTTTAATGTTCAGATCGATGGTGGTTTGTTCGGCTTTATACAAAAAGCCAATCAGAAACCAAGCTAACGCCATCATCACAATAACGAATGGCACACCAAATACCATCCATTCACCAAACGTAATTAAGTTGTCACCAACCAAATATTTTAGGGCGATGGCATTCGGTGGCGTGCCGATTGGAGTACCAATGCCACCAATGTTGGCTGCAACAGGAATACACAAGGCGAATGCAATTCGACCTGGGTCTTTAGGCCCGAAAACCGCTATCACAGGGGTTAAAATGGACAACATCATCGCTGTTGTTGCGGTGTTTGACATAAACATGGAAAAAACAGCGGTGATCAGCATCAACCCCAGCATAACGAACTTTGGTTTTTGTCCAAATGGTTTGAGTAACACTCGGGCTAAGTTGACATCTAACCTGTACTTTGTCGCCGCCATAGCCAAAAAGAAACCGCCGAGGAAGAGCATGATAATCGGACTAGCGAAGGTCGCCATTATCTCGTTGTATTGTAATGGCTCACCAAAATGTGGCTGCCCTTCTTGCAAACGAAAGAGCACAATACCTTTATTTGATACAAGCAATAGCTCTAGGACAATGATCACAACCGAAGTGGCGTAGATTGGAATTGGCTCGAATACCCAGCAAAGTGCGGCAAGCAAGAAGATTGCAATCACTCTTTGCTGGACGATAGTAATGCCATCAAATGGGAACGCAGAGAGAGGCATCAACCAAACAAGCAATGGTATCAATGTTGGAACAACGTATTTGAGATAAGGGCGCATAGTACTACTTCTCTTCCTGAGATGGTTAGCCAGACACATTTGGCGTTTGGAACGCTATTACCCGCCGCAAAACCAAAACTTTCAGACTGTTTTTAAGCCTTCAGAGACGAAATGCGGTAATGGCGTTCCAGAGAAGATTATGTACACTGTTTTCAAACAAAACGTTGGTGCGAGATCAATGAACTCGTTTTCACATTGGAAAACATTTTATATCTGTGTTCAAGCTCACTAAATGCTCACTATTTAAGTTAAATATACTTTTCCATCATAAAGTTAGTTAAGGTTTCTCCCCTAACCTCAACACGTTGTCGAGACTTAACTGTGAAACCCATTTTCTCGTAAAAAGGTCGGGCGGTAATACTCACTTCAGAATACAGTCGTTTTATCCCCTGTACTTTCGCCTGTGAAAAAAGAAAAGACATCAAATCACGACCAACACCTTGTCCTTGGTATTTATGATGGCAAAAGAAATGATCAATCAAGCCGTCACCTTGCAAATCACAATAGCCAACGACCTGCCCTTCTATCTCCGCGACGTATGGTTGAATATCGTCCATTTTTCGTTGCCACACATCGAGGTCAAAATCTGATGGTGCCCAAGCGGAAACTTGTGATTCCGTATAATCGCGACGATTAATGATTCGCACAGTATGGTAAAAGAGTGCCCACAGTGTTGGGGCATCCTCGGTGCGATAGCAGCGTATTGAGAGCATCAATTTCCTCATTCTTATTCAATAAATACTAAGCATTAACGCAAAGTGATACTAGTGAACTCATCATTTTCAATGCCAATCACTAAAGGCTTCCCAATCTGATCACTGTTCATAAGTACGGTTGTATTCAACTCTCGGCTTGATCTGCGTATTTTGCTTTTTCTTATGATATGAACATTCACAATATAGTCGGAATACTCCTTTATGATTCCGCCGGAAAATTCTACGTGCTCACTTTCATTGTCTCGGACAACATGAAATTTTCGATTGGCTTGAATATCAGTACTGATGGAGGAGTCACCATAGTTCAGCACAACGGACGTTGGTTCGCTATCTTGATGGGCAAAACAGCCAAATGCGAACATGCTTAATGCGAGTATACTTTTTGATTTAAACATTAATTATTCTATTTCTAGTTATTTTTCTGCTATTTGCATGACCAAACAGCACTTGTTCTGTGAGCGCCTATTGTGCCATAGCTGAACGCTGACTCTAAACGCGCAAAAAGATGAGCGATGAAAATTCCGTCCAAAACAAGCAAATGTGAGGGTCACAAACTCACTCAATCAGTCAAAATCCACTGTAAACCTATGTTTTTTAATGCTTTTAATTAATGTACCCGTGTAAGGAATACATACAACCTCTTACTTTTTCATACGCAACTAGACGAATGAATCGAGAAATACGGCATCGTCTATGCCACATGTTACAAATCGGCTTACCTTATTATTACGTATGAACTGGAATTATGGCACTAACTTCCCTCTCTCTTTTAATAAGGAGAGGATTTCAACAATCAGACTTGCCACGTTTTTATAGCTAAAATCAATAGAGCGTTACCAGCATCGGTTGGTCTAGGAGCAATAAATGAAAGACCCTCTCAACTTTACTCACCATGTAAAAATTTGGCTCATGTCAATCGCGGTTATGCTGGGTGGATGCACTCAAGGAGATTGGCGTACCGCTAGCAGAGAACCTGCGGGTATCGCACCCGATCCTTCCAATGTTAAGCATGCTGTGATTGAGTTTTACGCCGCAGACGCGTTTGGTTGGCGAGGCTGGTTTGCCGTTCATACATGGTTTGCAATAAAGCCTGAAAATGCGAACGAATATACAGTGTATGAAGTAGTCGGCTGGAGAGTGAATCGCGGACAACCCGCTCTATATCAGTACCAAACTGGGACGCCAGATCGATATTGGTATGGTGCAAAACCAGAAAAGATCCTCTCCATACAAGGTGAAAAGGCCCGCCAGCTTATCCCTAAAATACAAAGTGTTATTAACCAATACCCTTGGGCTGAAGAATATACGCTGTTTCCAGGGCCAAATAGCAATACATTTCCGGCTTGGGTGGGTAAACAAATTCCAGAATTAGAGCTGAACTTGCCGTTTCGCGCAATTGGTAGCGGTTACGCCAGCGATTAACAGCAAAGATTAGTCACTGGCTCGTTTTATGTTCAGCATAAAGCGCAATATCTATTGTGCGTCGTCACCCAACTCCGTTCTATTTCTTCCATTATGTTTCGCTTTATACAGTGCATTATCGGCGTCTTTCATTACCGCTTCAATTGGTGTGTCATTGCCTTTCCAGTGAGAAACGCCCAACGAAACCGTGACCTTACCAACCACCTGAAAGTCATGTTGTTCCACGTTGTGTCTAATACGCTCTGCAACATCCATAGCGTGGTTTACGTCTGTTTTTTCCAAAAACATCATAAACTCTTCACCGCCAGAACGACACAGGTGATCATTAGAGCGAGCTTGGTCTTTCATTAACTGCGCAAACTCTCTAAGTAAGTTGTCACCCACGTCATGGCCATAGTTATCGTTTACGCTCTTAAAGTGGTCAATATCTAGCGCCAAAACAGAGAACGCGGTATTTTCCTGCTTAAACAAACCAAGAACTTTATCTAATCCACGTCGATTCAATAATCCAGTCATCGAATCTGTTAATGTATCCAGTTGCAGCTTATCAATGGTTTTTGACACGATACCAAATGCTTTAAGAAAACTAAGCTTCAAATGTGAGACCTCAAAATACCAAGACTTAACCAGTTTGAGATCATCGATAGATGATGAATGTTCTTCGACACCTCGCACAGCACCCGCTAACTGCCAAAGTGGTCTAGAAATAAGAAGGGACAAGAACCAAATTAGCAACAAAGTTAATAAACCAATTGGAATCGACTTAAGGAAAACATTCCACATCTGTTCATCTAGCACAGATAACGTCATCGATTTCGGGCGCTGAGCAACAATTCCCCATCCTGATGACTTTACTGGCGCATAACCAGCAAGCATTTCGACGCCGCGAGAGTTAACAATTTCTTTGTTGCCGCTCTGCCCCATCGTCACCGCTTTGATTGCTTCATTATCGTCGATTACTTCACCAACCCTCGATTGATCTGGGTGATAAATCAGAGTGTTACTCTCATCGACAACGTAAAGGAAAGAACCATCTTTGTATGCGTGCTGGCTGAGTAACTCTGCGAGAATATTTTCTTTTTCTAGATAAATAGTGCCGCCGATATAACCTAAATATTCATTAGATTGAGAAAATATAGGGTATGAGATGGTTAACAAGTAATTTCCAGCGGGCGATATAAATGGTTCAGTAACAACTGGTGCTTGAGCGTTTAAAGATTGGCGTTTTCTTTCACCCACTAACCTTACACCTTTCACCTGAAGTGTTTCAGGTGATACGGAAATAATAACCCCTTTTGCATTAACGACAACCACAGAGTTAAATGATTTGGTTTGCGTTCTTAATCTCTCAGCCTCTTTATCAAGAAGCTGAGCGTCATGCATCTTGTCTTTTAGCACGTTCGCACTGTATTTTAGCTGCGACATTGAGCTTTCTATGAAAGAGTCTGTCATTTCAGACATTTTTTGGGCGTAAACACGGTTTGATTCTAACGTGTTATTGATGATGAGATCCCTTTGAACACGATAAATCGAGTAGAATGCGTTGATCAAAGTGACAAGCACACTGAACACACATAGGGTGACAATAAGATTTCTAAGATTGAGTTTTTCTTTTCTTCTAAAAGACATTGCCAATGGCCAACTTTGAAGGCTTTCTATATGAATGAGCGTATAGGTTATATGAAATTGATTTGATTTTCAGGTAGTAAGTTGGGATCAATGTTAATATTTGCTCACATTAAAGAACACTTTATGAGCTAAAAAGAGAATTCAGTAGCACGATAAAGAACCGTGCTACTTTCATATTTGGCGTTTAAGAGGGTTTTGTCTCTGTCATCGTTTTTAATATATCCACAACTAGCTGATGATCATCTAACTGCGGTAAACCCGATACCGTCACAACCCCAACCAAACCAGACCCAGAAAGCCGAATTGGGAACGCGCCACCATGAGCACAGTACTCACGAGCATCGAGATGAGGCTGATTTTCGAAATCACGTTGCTTTTGCTTGTTGTACAGAGAAAGATAGTAAGAGCTGTGGCCATACCTTAATACTGAGTTTCGCTTCCTACGGACCCAATCTAAATGATCAGCGCAGGTTCCTGCCATCGCGTATTGAAATAGCGTTTGTCCAAAGCCGTAAACCTCAATAGCAACAGCCGCGCCGCGAGCTTCAGCCTCTTCTTTTAGAGCGAGGCCGATAGACCACGCAATATGGTGATTAAATTCCGCCAACTGAAGTTCATGCTCTTGCAGGGCCACGAGTTCAAGCGTCAAACTCATGGTTTCACCTGAATCGTTTTACCCGTTTTACTGCTTTCCAATGCCATCTCAATCAGAGCGATATTCTGTACTGCTTGAGCGGCAGGAACCGGGTTATCAGTGCCCAAACGAATGGCGTCTGCCACACCAACAAAGTAAGCTTGGTACTCGCCTCTCTCCGTTTTGATAGTTTGCGCACCGTCTTCGTCGTAACGGACGCCGTATAACACCTCATCTTCTTCCGACCAAGCATCGTTTTCCGGCAAACGGCCTTCTTTTAAGTAGCCCTCTTGAGGATCTAATCCGAACTTTTCATATTTAGCTTCCGTACCCAATACTTTGTAGCGGAGATTCGGCTCTGGGCTATACAAGTTTGAATGCAAGTGCACAATATGCTCAGGGTAATGAAGTATCAAGTTGTAATAATCAATCGTCGTCGCGCCCGGACGCATCATTCGACATTGTGCGTCTATCGCATCTGGCAAGCCAAACAACACCAATGCTTGATCGAGAAGATGAGGAGCAAGGTCGAATAGAATACCACCACCATCTTGAGCTAGCTCTCGCCAGCGTTGACGAACTTCAGGGCGGTAACGGTCAAAGTGTGACTCGAACAGCTTTATATCACCTAACTTACCTTGTTCGATAAGAGATTTAACCGTGAGAAAGTCTCCATCCCAACGTCTATTGTGAAAAACGCTCAGCACCAGACCTTTCTCTTCCGCCAAGGCGATAAGTTCATTACCATCTTCTATCCGAGTAACAAACGGTTTTTCGATGATGACGTGTTTCCCATTGTTCAACGCACGCTTTGCAAGTTCGTAATGTACGTCATTTGGCGCAGTAATGATTACGAGCTCTGCATCACTATCATCGAGTAAAGTATTCGCATCAGAAAACCACTTAGCATCTGGCCAATCATTTTGAACCGCCTCCTGTTGACGCGAGCTTATCGCGCTCAGCGTTAAATTTGGTAGCGCTTTAATGAAGGGTAAATGAAACGTTTTTGCTGAATATCCGTAACCAATCACAGCGGTTTTTACGGGATCGTAAGCCATTCTAAGATTCCTTATTTCGGTGACACAACAATACATTCAATATCATTGTGATCGAGGAGTTGTTGAAAATCTGATTGAGGAGGATGATCGGTAATAATGATGTCGATCTTTGACAAATCACATACGTGGTGGAAATTGTCGCTACCAATTTTTCGGGATTCACAAACGACGATGACCTGCTGAGCTTGAGCAATCATCGCTTGTTTCATTGTTGCTTCTAACAAACTATTTGTTGTCAGCCCCCGGGATGACAATGCACACACGCCAATGAACGCTTTGTTCACGTGATAATGCTGCATTTGCTGCTCTGCTTGCGCCCCTAAAACTGCTCTGGCATAAGGGTCAAAGTGTCCGCCTAAGAAATAAACGTCCATTGTGTCGTTTGTCTCAGCAGCGGTCAGCACATCAATGCTGTTAGTAACGACGTTGAGCTTGTTTTCTCCACAATGTGCTTTTCCTGCATAGAGTGGGAGCAGAGATAAAATGGTGCTGGTATCAATAACAAGATGGTCGCGCTCATCCAACAACGCTGCGGCAGCTTGAGCCAGTCGATGTTTAACGTCACTCACGGGTCGACTCGCGTATGCCTCGGTATGGGAAGAGATCGGCGCAAGCATGACACCACCTCGTATTCTTTGTAACCCAGGTTGCTGACTCAACTTAACTAAGTCTCGGCGAGCTGAATCTCGCGAGATACCAAAGTACTCACAAACTTCAGACAACGTTACTTTGTTTTGCTGCTCCAGCTTCGCTCTGAGTGCTACGAGTCTTTCTTCTTGTGTCATAACTTAAATTCACTTAAGTGATTTTAAGTGAATTTGCCACAATAATAGAAAAATTACCAACAAAACCACTTACAACCAACTCAATTGACCAAAGGTTAACCAAAGATAAATGAGCAGCAAGGCAAAACTTCCTAGGACGGTACGTTCACTCAGCCCACATAGTTAGGCGTATGAAGTTTATTTATACCCGTTTAAAACAACTGGCTCATCTAGCCCTAACTTCACTCTATTTCTTTTAATAAGCGCTTTTGGTAGTGGAATAAACCCAGCATTTCGTACCTGTTGTGTATTGTGGTCGGTTGTAAGGAGTTCAAATAGCTTTGATTTTTTGATCTTCTGATTAGTGTCGAATTGTTTATTTATATAAACGTAATAGACCACGGAAAATGGATAGCGAAGAGAATAGATGCAATCTGTGCTCAAAGAGCATGAGTCATCGTTATGATGAACAGAGAGAGCCTTGTAGCTCGACCACTGTTCTGAGTATTTAAAATCGGAGTATCGCATATAAGCTTTGGCTGACAAGTCGTCGCTTAAAGCCCGTTTCAATCGGTCTTCATCAAGCATTTGAATCGATGATTGACAACCATTAGAGCTCACACCTGGGTTACTTAAACGCATCTCCCCGAAAGCATACGTATTTGCATCACAGCGTTTCAATTCACTAACGGAAACACTATCTACCGTACTCTTTTGACTATTGATTACGACAATAGCGTTTGCCATTAAAAACAAACGTGTAGGCCTGTGGCCTCTTTCTCGTTGAAATCGGGAGATGTTTTCATCTGACCATTTCTTAGATGTGATCGCAATAGAGGTTCCGTCATTTAGCATGTCGTTAAAACCACCAGACTGAGATGCAAGCGCTACATTTACACTTGGCTCATCTATCAATGTTTCTATCGTTTCTAGTATCTCTGGCTCGACAAAAATCGATGTTCGAGCCTCAGAGTCAGAAAATGCCAGCGGTGAAATCAAACATGAAGCTAGAGCAAAGAAAGGCAATACTTTAATTTTCATAATTCAACTCCAACTTCGAATTAGGTGTCAACTCGCTGTCCGAACTAAATATAGTCCACGCTTGTTCAGTACTTTCAGCTTTCGTGTTTACAACAGCAATTGTGCGCCTTTCCCGTTTTTTTAGTTGTACCGTCAATGCCGTATTCTGATAAAACTCTTGCTCTTCAATTCGATTATCTTGAATGCCGTTTCTCACTAGCAATTTTCGTATAGCTGCCGTTCTTTTCTTTGCCAACGCTTTGTTGTATTCGAGTGACGCTTCAGGGCTTGTGTCTCCTATCAGTATGACTTGCGCATTTGGGTTACTCTGAAGCAGTGCTTTCAATTCGCTTAGCGGCATATCATGAAATGGCGTTACCTGATGCTCATCCATCGCAAAGAAAAAACTGATCAGGTGTGTCTGCGAGTCGTTGACCCAATTCGCACAGCCTTCACTGTCAACAACGACACCTTTTGGCGTATCTGCGCAGTTATCTCGTTGGTTTATCACGCCATCACTATCATTGTCTTTAAGGTCGTTGTACTGGTAAGTGGTCAACGTCGTATTCGGTGATTCAGCACAGCCTGCTAACATAAAAACTAGAAGACTCGTCACTGCGAATTTATCCATTATTGTTCTCCTTCCAGTTCTCTGGATACTCAACTCGCAACGCATAAGTCAGAATCCCCATCGAGTTGAATAAACGGTAAGTGGCAACCAAATGATCGTACTTTGTTCGGGTATAGTTCCGTCTCGCAACAAACGTTTCAACTTTGGCATCTAATACATCTAACAAACTGCGTCGCCCTACATTGAACTGCTGGATGTACCCTAATTCAGTTACTTTCGCCGCATCAACGTTGACTTTTAAATACTCCATTTGCTGTTGAAGCAATGTATGTGCGTCCCATGCTAGCCTTACACCTTCATTCGCATCTAGTTCTGCATTTGCTCGAATAGCCCTCGCCTCCTCTACTCTCCAGGCGGATGACTCCACTCGGGAGTCTGTAGAAAAGCCGTTAAAAAGATCGTAGTTGACCGTCAGCATAACCTTTGCATCTTCGTTAATGCCTTCAATATTATCCACGTTGTCTGTTTTGTTGGCTGACAGCTCAAGCTTGAGCTCTGGGTAGTAATCCCCCTTTTCTCTTTTTACTTCATGTCGAGCCGCCTCTAAATCTTTCATCGCTGACTGTATGGATGGGTGCAACCTAACCGCTTGTTTGAGTGCTTCGTCAAGCTTATTCGGAAGCAACTCCTGCGGGTAAACAGGTTCAACTAAGTTTTGCGGCGCTCGACCAACCAAACGTACAAATCTTGTTCTAGCATCGGAAAGATTGTTTTGGGCGGCAATCAATGAGGACTGTGTTGTCGCGACACGCGAAGAAACCTGCGCTAAGTCGGAGTTGCTGGTTAAACCTTTTTCTTTTTTATCTAGAATGAAACGGTAGATCTCTTGGTGTTCATTTAGGTTTCTTTCTGTCAGTTTCATCAACTCTCGGGCATGTAAAACATCCACATACGCTCTGACAGTATCTAATGCAACATTTTCCGCAGATGCCAATAAGTCCAAGCGTTCAGCTTCAGCCTCGTAAGATAGGCGATCAACATCAGCACTTGTTTTAAATCCATCAAATAACAGTTGGGAGATTCTTACGCCCATCTCCGTTCTTTCTAATGTTCTATCTTCACTGTCGATGTAGTTTCCGTTGTTATATCGAGTACCTTCGTACCCTGCTGCTGCATACAAATTAACCTGAGGAAGAAATGAACCATTTATGGCATTTCGGTCTCGTACCATCGACTCATAGCGAGAATAGCGAGCAAGCAAACTGGGGGAGCTATCGAGAGATAACGTAACTGACTCTTCTAAAGTCAAAGCGTTTGGCGACGATGATACTGCAAACAAGACCAATAACGTTGATTTAAGCCGCATCTTATATCCTTATGTCTATCTTTCTCTGAGCGAATTCTCTTTCGCACGTAATATAGGTTTTAACCAATAATTCAGTACTGTTTTTTCTCCTGTAAGAATGTCTACCACAACCTGCATTCCCGGGATGATCGTAAACTTATCATCAACCTTGAAAGTAACGTTGGCACGGTAGTAGGCATTGCCCTCTTCATTTTGAAGTGCATCGGCGCTTACGTAGGTCACTTCTCCTTCTAGGCCTCCGTAAATGACAAAGTCATAGGCAGACAACTTTACCGTTGCCGGCAGGCCAGGCCTTATGAAGGCGATATTCTGAGGAGAAATTCTCGCTTCAACGATTAACGTGCTATTACGAGGGACTATTTCTAAAATAGGCTCACCCGGCTTAACCACACCTCCGATGGTTCTGACAAAAACATCTTTGATGGTTCCATCGACCGGAGAAAGTAACTGCGTTCGATTCAACTGATCCGCAATCGCCTGACGACTTTCATTGAGCTGCGCTAGTTGCGTCACAACTTCATTGAGCTGCCCTTGTGCCTCTGCCCTAAAAGCAAGCGCAGTACCACGATAATCTGCGATGGATTCAGAATACACAGCCCTTTGCTTTTGGGCAGCAGCTTGTGAACTCGCGATGTCTCCTTTGAGCTTTATAACGTCTCTATTCAGTTTTAATAATTCCACTTCAGCCACCGCGCCACTAGAAACCACCTCTCTCAACATATCTCGCTCTTTCGAGACAATAACCAGACTGCTTTTTAGTGTTTGAATGGTATTCAAGGTATCTAGATAAGCTTGCGATTGTTGCTCAATTCGCAATTTAGCCTCCTCCAGCTCAGACTCCAGTTGGCTCAACCGCTCAAGATAGTTTGCTTTGGCATTCAGATAGGCAGAGTGGCCGGTCATCGAAATATCAAATGGCTGAGGCTCGATACTCACTTGTTGTTTCCAATCCAGTTGGAGGCTATTCACTTTTACCGTTTCTAATTCAATTTGAAGCCTCTGCTTTCTGGCGAGCAAAGATTCAACTTGTTCAGAGGTCTCCGAATAGGTCGACTTAAACCTTGTATCATCCAGAATAGCGATGGTTTGCCCCTTAGTGACGCTTTCACCAGGCATGACAAGTAACTCCTTTAGAATGCCTCCCTCTAAGCTCTGAATCGTCTGAACAGACAAAGTAGGAACAACCTTTCCTTCGCCGACAACCACTTCGTCTAACCTCGCCCACGAGGCCCAAATAATCACACTTAGCACTAACGCGGCAGACAACCAAATCAACGTTCTCGAACGGTTTGCTAAATGAGCATTACTCCAACGAACTGTGCTCATCATTGACCTCCTTCGCGTACAATTGATACTGCGCGTACTCTGTTCGTTTTCGCGTTAGACTGTTGTTTAGCAAAAATTTCTTGGGGCGCTCCTTCCCTCAAAATTGTGCCTTTATCAAGCACAACAATTCGATCACAAAGCGATAATAAGGAATGTTTATGAGAGCTAATAATCATCGTCGTCGAGTGCGGCAACGATTTAAGAGCATTAAACAACGCATTCTCAGCTGGCTGGTCTAAGGAACTGGTTGGCTCGTCTAAAATTAATGCTGCAGGGTTTCGATAAAACGCTCTTGAAATCGCTACAGCTTGCCTTTGCCCCCCCGACAAATAACGCCCTCCTTCTCCGACTTGCGTTTCTAGACCATGAGGAAGGCGGCTCATGTACTGGTTCAAACCCGATAATTCTATCGCACGGCGTAAACGTTCTTGATCAATAACATGATGTCCTAATACTATGTTTTCCATAATGCTGCCGTATATAAGATGCGAATCTTGGCCAACCCAACCCGTTTTCTCTCTTATCAATTCGGCGGGCCAAAGCTGACTGTCAATGTCATCAAAATAAACGCTACCCTGTAAGGCACTGAGTTGATTGGTAATAATAGAAAGGAGTGTAGACTTTCCTGCTCCTGCACTACCAATAACGCCAACGCGTTCGCCTTGCTTGATAGTAAGATTAATATCTCTCAAACATGGCATATCAACATCTGGGTATTGGAAGCTCACGTTTTCTAAACGTATATTCCCTGTAAATTCGGCAGACGTAATGACCTGACTGCGTTGCACCTCCTGAGGTAAAGACATGATAGAATTTAAGCCTTCAACCGCTGTTTTTGTCTGTTGATAGCGAAGTAACAGCATAGCTAACTGGTTAATCGCCCCTGCAGCACGACCGCTAAGCATGACAATAGCAATGAGCCCCCCCATGCTGAGCAATCCCTCAGAAATTCTGTACACGCCTGTTACAAGTAACATTACGGTAATTATCTGCTGGCTAGATTGAATGGAGTAAGCAACGATATTCGAATAGTTTCGCGATTGATTTTGCCAATCAGAAAGCATGGATACCGTCTGCTCCCAACGCTTTTGTGCTTCTCCCGTAGCGTTATTTTGCTTAATCTCTTTTAAAGAGGACAATGAATCAAACAAGTGAGCTTGTCGCTTCATGGATAGTGCAGCACTTTCCGTATGTGATTGTTCTATTTTTGCTTTTACCGCAAAGCCAAGGATCAGCAGGATAAACATGACGGCAATAGGTATGAACATCATTGCCCCACCTAGCCAACCTATTAAGACTAAAAATAACAACGTAAATGGGAGATCAACTAAGGTCACAAGAGATGCAGAAGTAAAAAAATCGCGAACACTATCAAAATCTTGTAGTTGTCGAGCGAATGCACCGACTGATGCAGGACGGTGTTCAAGTTTCATCCCCATAACTTTAGAAAAAAGTATCGAAGAAAGCTTGTTATCGATGTACTTACCCGCGGTATCAGTGACAACTCCCCTTGCTTTACGCAATAGCCAATCAAAAATAATGATGACGGAGACACCAGCGACCAAAACCCATAATGTACTGAAAGCTTGATTAGGCACTACACGATCGTAAACGTTCATAGTGAAAAGCGGAATAACTAGCGCTAGCGTATTGATAAGGAAAGAGGCAATCAAAAGATCTCGATACCACGGAGACATTTCTTTCACTACGGCGAAAAGCCAATGTTCATTATAATCCGCTTGAATAGAACTTATCCGTTTGTCCAACTCTGGACGCATAGAAACTTGCCATGCTTGAGGCTGGAATTGATTATGCAGCTCCTCGCTCGTGACGTATTGCGTTTCACCTTGATCTTCACTAAATAACGTGACTTGATAATCGCTGTTATGTCGCTCAGATATAATAGCGGGTTGTAACGTCTTCCTATTGATTCCCACCAATGGAAAGCTCAACATTGCGGTGGATTTTAAATCGATTAATGTGAGTTCAAGATCGGCTCGCTCAGCGGCTCTGATGAATAAGTCACTATCCAATCTACCCTCAACAAGAGGTAATCCAGAAAGCACCTTTTTTGTATGGTGTCTAACCTCAAAATAACGCATCAACCAAGTTAACGATTGCCCCCAAGGATCGTTAGTCAGCTCACTTGATGAGGATGAGTGATGCTTCATGACATACCACCTACTAGCAAGTTGTTGTCATCAATCATCTTCTGTAAGACATTTTCTTCGGCTACGCCAGTCGAGTCACCTTTGTAAAGCTGATCGAGAGTGACGCCCTGCATAAGAATCTGTTGTTTTGTCCCCGTCTCTTCTGGTTTTATGTGAAGCGTTACGCCATCATCATTCTCTGTTAAATCGAGCTTATTATCGACTTCTGTTATCGAGGTAGCGGTGATTATCGAGGCGATGTCAATTGTGTCATTATCATCACCAATAACGGATATTTGGAAATCGTTGATCACATCGTACGAGGGCTTTAACTCGTTACCGAGCCCTGAACTGTCAAACTGGAATACATCGCTGCCACTTCCTCCAATAAGCAAATCATTAGCATCTGTCGCAAGTAATGTTTGGCCCCCTTCTTCCACTAAGGTAACATTGACTGTCTGAGCAGCACCTTCTGCGACTGTAGCACCCAGTGTTGCAATCGGTTTTATCGACAACGTAAAATCACTTGCACCGCTAAACCCGCCAACGATGGAAAGATCAGCGACATCCTCTTGATCAACAGTATAAATGCCGTTCAATCTTTCACCATGACTCAACTCTAGATCTGTTGGTAATCCGCGAATCTCCACACTTCCAAACTCTTCGGGTGCAGGATTGACTAAATTCATGCTCAACCCCAAAGGAATACTCCCAGACGCTTCAGACACAATAGACTGATAATCGGCCGTTAGTGTTGGCTCATCAGCTTCAGGGGTAACAACAATGGTTAGATCGGTAGTTTGCACATCTCCAAAATCGGTTTCGAGTGTCTCTGACACTATCGCTTGATCAAACGTTCTAACATTGAGAGCAACATCCATCGTTCCAAATGCATCCTTCGGAATGAACTCCAAACCTGACACTTCATTTGCTCGCACTAATACCGTCGCCACGGCATTGCCCGCGTCATCGAAGGTAAAGGATGAGAATTGAGTTCCAATACGAATCCTACCTAAGCCTTCCAATGCAGAGGGTTCAGAGCTTGCTTTGATCAACATCGACACTTCTATATATTCGTTGCTATTTGTTTCAAAACCGCTCGCTAAAAAGTCAATCGAAATGGAATCACCTTCATCTCCAGTGAACGTGTTAGAGGTTGTATTCAAAGATACATCATCGCCAATCGGTTTTACGCCGACGTTGAACTGAGAAGTGGTATAGTTATAGTCGTTTGATCCAGACTCTTGGGTAATAGCTTGCAGTGTTAATGAAATATCCCCACTAAAATCTAGTGGCGGTAGAAAGTAAACCTTATCAAGTTGTGCTTGAGTTAGCTGCCACTCCTTGCTCTCACCATCCGTTGAACCGTTATCAGGGAGTAATTCGAACGTCCCATTATTGTCCCAAACCAACACGGCTCCGTCTGGCACTCCTGTCATGACCAAAGACATCGACTCAGAACCATCTTGATCGATTAATGATGCAGATAAGTTTCCTAAATAAATATAATTATCTTCATTACCAACTACGTCTTCTGTTTCCAGAACCGCTTTATCAACCACTGGGGCAATGGTAACGGTAACTTCTGTTGATTTAGTTTGAGTATCTTTCGCACTGTCAGTACTTAAACAACTTCCCGTGACTTCATCAGTAATGTTTGCGTCAACGGAAATAACAAGCTCTCCACTGTAGTTTTCAGGTGGGATTAACTGAATTTCGTTTAGACGCGTAACATCTGTCACTACCCATGTTCCATCACCGTTGTCAATGAGTAGGCTCGGGTCCACGGCAGTAAACCGCGCATTCTCGTCAGACACCGATAAAGAAACCCAATTGACACTTTCAAGGCCAGTCGCTGCGTCACCTTCTCCAGTAATGGACTGCATTGGCCCTTCACTATCGCCCAATACAAGAGCAAGATTCAGGTTGGTTATAGTATCTTCTTGAACCGTAACTTGGCTTGTTGCTATCGCGATATCATCGACAACAGGAGAGATTTGTACCGTAATGGTCTGAGCGGTTGTTTTCGAGTCACCATCGCATGGGGCCGTTTCTGTCACTTCTAAATTGAAAGTAATGCAACCAGCAAAGTCCTCATCCACGCCAGTAAGCGTCAAGGAAGACAATCCAGCGCTAGAAATTGAATAACCCAACAGATTGCCCGTATTATCATAAGCAGGTATCACACCTTCGCCAGTAAGCTCGACTCCTTCAGGTAAAGAATCTGCGGCGACAAAGAAGGAAACTAAGTTATCATCACTACTCGCCACATCAGGGTTTAAAAACGCCCCAATTGAGACATCTTCACCTTCTTTACCTACAATATCCCCACTTTGAACGCTTCCCGGTTCACCAGGATCAGCACACTGGTCTCCATCTCCTTCATGGCCAGTAATTTGAATTTGGAACTGACCTGTGATGTATTGAGCATCCGTTCCATCTCGAACATACGCTAACACATTCACATCAAGTATCTCTGTGTTAGATGGGCTATAAATCGATGCGCCAGCAAGCAAATCTTGAGCGGTTTCCAACACGCTATCACTTGTGATTCCTTCCATTGGAATCAGCCAGTTCCCATCGGCATCTTGAGAAGCACCATTCGGATGAGTAACAATGAGGTCTTGACCCTGCGGTATCTGTAAAACGATGTAATCGAGATACTCTGAACCATCAATATCCGCTTCTGTAAATGTAATGCCTCCACTCACGTCAACAGCAGACCCATCCGTACTTGTGAATACTTCAGTCGCGCCTTCTAAACGTGTTTTGTCAATATCTTCATTACCAATATCCACTTTTCCAGAAACCACGACGCTCAAAGAGCCATTGATTGCCTTTACATCAGTCTCCATCGTCGGAGACGTGTCTGTCACTTCGTACTGAACTTCCAGGCTAAACGTCCCACTTAGGTCTTCATTAGCTTTTACAGTGATTCGTCCACTGTTTAACAACTCAGATAATGTTGCCGAGCTACCATCGAGTAGTTCATTGAGTTCTAACGGTAAATTACTTTCCTCTACTGCATTACCATCAAAGTAAAGTGTTAAGCCATCTGAAATGGATACAATGGTGTATCCTGTCAAGGACTCACTAGAATCTATATCTTGATTAACGACAGGCTCAAGATTTAGTGTGATGAAATTGTCCTCAATACCATTGCTTTGTAATTCTTGACCGTCAGTTTGATCAACAATAGGTAAGATTTCCATTTCCACTTTAAGAGGGGTTTCAGCAGAATCACCATCCGGCTCTGTTGAAACGACGATAACATCCATGCTCAGTGTTCCACTAAAATCTTGCTCTGTTTTGAGGTAAGTGTTTTCAAGAACAGCGTTCGAGACCTGATAAACTGGCCCCGTTATTGGGTCCACGTATGCAATTGGAAGAGCAATAGGGTCACCATTTACATCTGTCAGTTGTGTTCCCACAGGGATGTTCTGAAGCAAGATATTAATTTCTTCTGATAGATCGTCGTCTGATGTCTGGATGATAAAATCCAGTTGTATCAGGTTATCTTCGTCTAACGTAGAGAGATTACTAATTACTTTAGTCGCTTGATCATATTGCCAATTCCCCTGTCCACCATCTAGGACAATTGGTTCATCGACCACGCCTTTTAGCTTAATGTCAATGGTTGCAGATTGGCTCTCGGCGGTTTCATTAAGAGGTGCTAAGCCATCAATAGTCGACTCTGTTGAAATGGCGGTTACTTGAAGGGATAGAGATTCAGTAAATGAGCTGATATCCGATTTTGGTTGAAGTAACGCCTCCGAATTGGCTAGAGCATTGGAGGTCACTAGGTAGGTATTAATACCGATAAGCGTAATCCCAGCTCCGACAGGCAATGTCCAACCATCTTGAACTTCTATGCGATAAGACAGAGACTCCGAGCCATCTGTGTCAGTGAGCCGCCCTAAGATGTACTCTTTTAAGTCAATCGCTTGGTCTTCAAGCCCCTGAATGTTTTTAACGGTCAGCGCAGGCACATCGGCATCTGGAGATATATCGATAACAACTTGCTCAGTGATCTCCGCTGTTTTATCTTGCTCATCGGCAAACACACTACCCGACTCAGTCGTTACTGCCGTTACATCAAAAGTAAATCTTCCGGCTAAGTTTTCGTTAGATGTGATTTCAATTTGATCTAACTCGGATTGGCTATACGATTTCCCTTCCTCAATAGCACTTCCGTTAAGTGTTAATATAAGTCCATCTGGAATATTCGAAATTTGGTAGTGGAGCGTTTCAGAACCGTCTTGGTCAAACTTTTCAGCGACAATATTGAGCGAAAGTGATTCAGCGGAATCTTCAACACTTTGATAAGAAAAGTCCGAATCATTAGACCACTCTGGCAAATCTGCAACCGGTAAGACGTTAACATTTAACGTGTTATTGCCTTGTAATACAAAACCATCTGGTTCGACATCAGATACGATTAATGCAGACACTGCTAACGAAACTTTGATAGTGTTGCCCGACAGGTTTAGCGCTGGTTGATAAGTGAGATCACCATTTGGAACGGTGAATATACCCACCCCCATTAGCTCTGTACCAGAAAGACTAATAAATCCGTCATTATCATCATCTTCAAGGCGCACTCCGTCTAAAAACAGAGCCCCTCCTTGTAGAGATTCAACAGAGATCCTTATCGCTTCAACACGCTCATTATTCTCCGTATCCCCAGGAGAAACTCTAATCGGTAACGCGACTGGCGTGGGGTCTCCACTATTATTCGCGCCATTATCTTCTAACGTATCTACATTAACGGTTCGAATAAAACCCCTGGCATCATCAAGAATTAATTGAGCTTCACTGCTTGCTTGGTCACCGTCTGCATCCGTCACAGTTATCGTTAGATCATCAAGCAAACCACCTACAGGCGTATTAACAATAAGCTCGGTAGTTAGCGTAAATGTCCCATCTTGAGCAATAGTCAGCGTTCCATATTTTAAGTTACCATCACTACTATTGATTAAATCGATGGTCCAAGCATCATTGCTAAATACCGAACTCGCCGTATCGTATGTTTCACCTGCATAGGTCAAACTTGAAATCAACGTGCCATCTGAACTGATTAAGTCGGCATTATTGCTAAACCAGTTTCCCGAAAACTCATCCCCCTCGGTAAGTTCAATTTCTATTGGTGAGCTTGTGTCTTCAGGGATATCATCTACTACACTAACGGTATATGTCTCAGCTTCAGACTGGTCGCCATCCTTATCAACGGCATAAATTGAAAAACTGAGTTCTAATGTGTTCTCGTCCGCTGGAACACCGTCAGGTTCATCGTGTTCAAGTGCACGGTATAGATCAAACTCGACAGTCCCATCGGTATTAAATCTAATTCTAAAGACGTCTTGCTCGCTTTCATCTCTTGCATATAACCAACCATTCGAGTCCGGTGAATCAAGCGAAACCAGGCTACCACTACTTGTTTTATAGCCGAGCGCATTGAACATATCGATATTCACGCTCACACTGGCGATAGAGTCTGAACCTTGTAATAGCGTAATGGATGGTGACGAGCCCTCGATGCCAGAATCAAGCGAATCATCATTCAACCCGCTTTCATTGACTGTGATTCCCTCTGTAATTACTAGTTCCGGAAACAAGCCATCATAGACCAGTATGTTGGACTCCGTAGAGATCTCGCTTCCATCAGAATCTCTCGCCACGATGGGCATAGAGATCGACAATTGCGTCCCATCACCTAAAACATGGTCAAGCGAGTGATAAAGCTCTACAGTTACATTAACGGTAGACGTATCATTTGATGGCAAAGAGAAGTCACTAGGTAACGTGACCCTAAATACAACGTCTCCAGTGTCTGAAATTGCGTCAAAGCTTCCATCATTGTTATCGTACCAAGTGACAGCCTCTCCGTTATAAGTAACAGCATCACCAAGCGTAGTTTTGACAATATCTCCATCATTTATGTCAACACCCAGATACACAATCGGATCGAATGATGACGTAACTATCACATCCGTATTCGCTATGGCTGAAACCCCATCAGGAGCAATGTTTGTATCGACAGGTGTTTCGGTCAACTCGACATTGCCACTATTGATTAGCGCTTGTCCATTGTCGTTATCCATCACATTAATGTCTAAAACGACCGACGTGTTATCTTGGTCTGAGTCCATTGCAGTAACAACGAGAGGCACGTTTGGATCAGTATTTTCTTGTTGGTCGAGAGCCTGAAAAAGCTCAAAGGAGTAGGTAATGTCGCTATTTGCATCAATAGGTAATGAAGCATTGAGGGTAGCTTGAAAGATGGGAATCTGAGTTTGCCCATCTTCGTCAAGAATATAACCATCAAGTGTTTTGCCATCCGCAGAGACTTGATAAAGCACAACTTGTTCACCACTCGTCAACAAGGGTTGTTCAGAGACGATGAACGACAAAGATTCGAGGTAATCACTGCCAACCTCAACTTGAAAATTCCCTGAGCTCAACACACTTCCATTTGCGAGATCAGATTCTTTTACTTCTACCCCATTCAAATTATTTAAAGTTGGGTCTGCGCCATCCTTTAGAACATAGTCAATTTCATTCTCTACAAGCGGTGTGGCATCTAAATCTACGCCACCAATGGTCAACGGGAAAGTGACCGTATCACTGCTATTGAATTGATCGATAGGGTGCTCAAGAGTAAGCGAAATTGAAGCTAATACATCGTTACCCGACTCAACGCCACTCAATGTTAACGTAAATACAGTGACACCATTCGCAAATGCTGTAATTTGCTTTCCGCTGGAACTTAACGTGTAGCTAAGCTCATTATCAGAGACTGAGCTTGTAAGCCCTAATGCTTCTAACTTAGTAATAGATGACCCACCGAAATACAAACTACTCGGATCAGGGTTGTCAGATCCCGCGACAATATTGACAGTTCCTTCAAAGTTCAATATCGGGCCATCCAAAGGGACTTCTGTTACGTCTATAGTCGCATTGCCTACGTAACCTGCTTGTCCATCAGTAATGTCAATGGTCGCGTTAGCCAAGCCATAGTCTTGGGAGTCATCTGCAGCTAAATAGCTGAAAGAAACACTTTGCTCGACCGAATGATCTAGGTTTCGACCTGCATCAAACTGCCAAGAGCCATCAGAAAATACGGTTAATTCGCCTTTTTCTAAATTAAAACTTACGGATCCCCCCTCTAGAATTGACTTCTGCTCCCCGCCAGCCTCTACAAATTTCACATAAAGTGTTCCATCAAGATCAATATCATTTTCAAGTACATTGCCCGTAATTGTTTGATCTTCTACGACTGAGTATGTGTCATCTCTAATCACCGGATCAGAGTCATAAATAGTAATCGTTAACGGTGCCACAACCGTCTCTTGTGTACCGTCAGCATCACTTTGAATGCTTTCAACCAATACGTTAGTCACCAGCTCATCTTGACCTACACCATGATCAATCGC
>NZ_JAWOWL010000015.1:0-118419 GCF_033340395.1 Vibrio sp. 1159
TTTAAAATACAAAACGCCCGATGAAGTACATCGAGCGTTTTAGTTAAAAAGTGTCAACCCATATCAGGACGGGTCATAAACTAACCTCTGCAAGTTAGACTAATATGTGGCTTCGCGTTCAGCTGCTGCTTTATCCCATTCTGGTGCCACCGTTTCTAGGAAGTGTTTCTTGTCTGCGTTCATCTTATCCATATCCATGCCCAGTGCTTGCTGTGCTTTCGCTTTGGTCGAGATATCTGGAATTTGAACAGGGTCAGTAATGCCTTTGGTTGCCAGTAAGCGAACCAACTTGGTACGGGCGTCAGCAGCGCGGTCAACTGCAGTACCAAGTACTTCTAGTGCTACCTCAGGAGCATGCATGTGGACACCGTGAGAAGCAATCGCGTAGTCCCAACGCCATTGTGCGTGGCGAATATCTTGTAGGATAGGTTCCATCTCTGCTTCTGTTGCACCTGCTTTCCACGCTGCGCCTGCTTCAAAGTGTGCCGCTACGATTTGCTTCTCAGCGGTTAGCTTCATGTTCAATACTTGCGCTTTGCGAGTCGAAACGATGCCTTGTAGCTGCTCTTTAGTTTGGGTATGGCATTGCGCACAGGTGTCTTCAAAACGATCAAATGGGTTACCCACTTTGTGGTCTGTGTACACCGTACCGTCTTCTTTGGTCACTTTAGGCATGTGGCAGTCCACACACACCACTTTGTTTTTACCATGAATACCCGCTCTCCAAGTTTCGAAACCTGGATGTTGCGCTTTTAGCATCGGCGCTTTAGATACGGCATGCGTCCAATCTTTGAAATTCAACGCGTCGTAGTATTTCTCCATGTCATTAACGGTGGTGCCCATATCCCATGGGAATTTAACCGCTTTAGTTGGGCCGGTGAAGTAGTATTCAACGTGACATTGAGCGCAGACCGATGCTTGCTTATCTAGGCGAGACTGTTCATCAAAGTTTTTACCAATAGTATCAAAAGCACGCTCGACGTATGGGCGAGTCAGTGCTAGCGCAGGTTCGCCTTTCTTGAAGGCTTCAGAGCCTGTGTTGTGGCAATCGGAACAACCGATAGGGTTGACGATTTCTGAGCCTAAGCGTGCCCATTTACCTTCGAAATAACCGTCTTCACCACGTTCATCAATCACGCGAGCAACGTCTGGGCTTTTACAGCTCCAACAGGCCATTGGCATAGGCCCGGACTTCTCGTCGGTTGGTGAACCGGTACGTAAGGTTTGGCGAACATCATCAAGTGCGTAAAAGTGACCGCGCGCTTTGTTGTAGTCTTTCGCGAAGCCGTAGCCAGCCCATAAGATCACCATGTTTGGGTCTTCACTTAGAGCATCTTCTATGTGCTCACTTTCGGATGTTGCTTTCCAAGAATGGTATTGATCAGGGTGGTTCTGTTCAAAGACATCGTTACGAGGATCGATAAAATCCTTCTCTTCTGCCGCTAACGGAGCGCCAACCAAAAATAATTGGCTGGCGAATAAGGTCGCAACCGCAATAGGTGCGCTCATCCAGTGTTTTATGCTCACAGTGTTATCTCCATATTCGTTTTTATTAGCAGCGTTGTGAGGAGCTATTCCAAATAAGAACTGGAGATCTACGATTAATAATATTGCTTAATTGGATAGATGAAATAGAGAGTGAATCTTGTCTTGTTTTAGATCAATTTACACCAGTGATCTCAGTCATATTTGAATTTATATACCTCTAAAGTGGTAGCTGTTAAGTCATTGTTGTGCAATGCTTTGAGTTTTTAACCTTTTTAAATATAGGGTGATTTAGTTCGCTTTTTGAGCAGGCGTTTCTACCCCTTATGAATAATAGAGGTATTATAAATATAGGTTTAGCGTTGTGGCTTTCCGAAATAAGAATTGATGTCATTTGAAGATCTAAAAAATATCTTCAGAGGAAATTAATTGTCGCTCAAATAAATAATTGAGAATAGTTATCAATTATTATCGAGCTAAGGAAAGAACAATATGGGCAATATAAAATTGACCATAGAGACAATGCTGAAACTTCTCTTCGTCTTTGCCATCTATGGTTTCTCCATCGCCGCCCATGCGACTTCTTCAGAGCCGATTGAAGGTGCTCAAGCTGAGCGTCATCAAGTCGAGTTGATCCGTGACCGTGACTACAAGTGCCTGCAATGTCATAAGGATGCAAAAGAGACTCTGAACTTATCGCATGATTCGCAAGCTCTACTCAGCCAAGGGAAGCAACTTAATTGCACTAACTGCCATAGCAACATTGGTCCCGACCATCGTGAAGGTGCACCTGATGTGATTAAGTTTTCTGCCGCGCAATCGAAAGAGGTACACGACAAAGTGTTCCTTGATCCAAGTATGATTCTTAAAGCCAACAGCCAATGTGTGGATTGCCATGCACCGACACAACTGAGAGAGAGCCACTGGACGCACGATGTGCACGCCAAAAACCTCACTTGTTCAAATTGCCACGATGTACACGCAGCGAAAACCAAAGCGTTGTCGTACGACAGAAAACAACTGATCAAGCAGTGTGTGGATTGTCACTCTGAATTTGCCGTCGAACCTGAACTTGCCAAAGAAGAGGATAGATAGCATGAAATGTTCGAGAAGAAACTTTTTAGCCGGCAGCGGCGCGTTGATTTTAACTACAGGCGTTGCAGGCACTTCCGTTGTTAGCTCCTCTCTTTATGCCAGCAACAGTGAACAAGCGAAACGCATGGGTATGGTTCACGATGAAAATGCCTGTATTGGCTGTACCGCTTGTACCGATGCTTGTCGCGAAGTAAATAAAGTCCCTGAAGGCGTAACGCGACTTAAAATTCATCGCAGTGAACCGATTGGCGAATTTCCAGATGTGGAATACCAGTTTACTCGCGAATCCTGTCAGCACTGTGATAACCCACCATGTGTGTACGTTTGTCCAACAGGCGCTGCATACAAAGATGAAGCGACAGGCATCGTGGATGTACACAAAGAGAAATGTGTCGGATGTGGTTATTGCCTTGCTGCTTGCCCTTACCAAGTGCGCTTCTTTAATCCAGCCGATCACTCTGCGGATAAATGTAACTTCTGCCGTGATACCAACCTAGCGCAAGGTAAGCAGCCAGCTTGCGTGGAATCTTGCCCAACAAAAGCACTCATCTTTGGTGATTTGAATGACCCAACTAGCGAGGTGAGCAAAGCTATCGAAAGCCATGTTGTCTATCGCGATAAATCGCATTTAGGTACGCAACCTAAACTGTACAAAATTCCGCATAGCAAAGGGGAGGTGTCATCATGAACGGCTTCGAAAGTGCATTCCACTTTGACTCGTTAGTCTGGGATTGGATCATCGCGATTTACTTATTCCTTGCTGGGATGTCAGCGGGTACGGTGATGATTTCAATCTATTTAAAACGCAAAGTGATTGAAGGTGATCCCGCAAAAAACGGCATCATGAAAGCGATGGCTTGGCTCGCACCATTTGGCATCATTGCTGGGTTGGTAATTTTGATTTTCCATTTAACCAAGCCTTTAGAGTTTTGGAAGATCATGATCTACTACAACCCAACGTCTGTGATGTCGATGGGCGTGATCTTGTTCCAAGTGTACATGATCGTGTTGTTTGTTTGGATTGGCGTTATCTTCCGCCATCAAATCATCAGCTTCTGTGAAGGGAAGTTACCAAGCAAACTGCTGGATTTTGCCGATGGCATTTTGATTAAGGCGGGGAAAGCCAACAACGCCATTGAATTGTTCTTGGGCTTCTTAGCCATCGTACTTGCAGCGTACACTGGCTTTCTATTGTCTGCGTTGAAGACTTATCCAATGCTAAACAATCCAGTACTGCCAATCTTGTTCCTGTTCTCTAGTTTGTCCTCGGGCGCAGCGGCATGCTTGATGTTCGGCATCTTGGTGTTTAAAGAGTCGACCAGCAGCCCAAGTGTATCTTGGGTGCACGGATTTGAACGCCCAGTAGTGTTGTTTGAGTTGTTTGTCTTAGTGACCTTCTTTACTGGATTGATCTTCAGCGGTGGTCAGAACGAAGTCGCGGCTTGGAATGCAATTTCGAGTGGATTCTGGGCTCAATGGTTCTGGGTTGGGGTAGTGTTCATCGGCATGATTACGCCTTTGACTCTCAATTGGTTGACGCCTTCTGAAGTGCGCCACAAAGGCAGTTACGTTTTTGTGGTCACGACGTTGAGCTTGGTTGGCGTACTTATGCTGCGTACTTTCATTCTCTATGCCGGTCAAATGACCGTAGTGTAAGGGGGATAAATGGAAGCTGAGCTAGGGTTCTTCTTACTGATATTGGTGGCTGTAACATCGACTTGTGCATCGTTGCTGCATTGGCTACGTCGTGCTATGAGTAAGAAGGCGACATTGCCGCATCAAGTCGCGATGTCCCACATCATTAGCTTAGCTTCCTTCATTTGTTTAGCACTTCTGATCGTCTGCTTCGTGCAAGACAACTTCGCGTTGGAATATGTTGTTACGCATTCCAACAGTCAACTTCCCGTAGCATTCAAGATTGCTGCCGCTTGGGGCGGGCACCAAGGCTCCATGTTGTTTTGGGTCGTCACCTTGAGTTTATGGGCGTCGTTTATTGCATTTAAGTCACCGCTCAACGCCCAATATACTTGTGACTGTTTAGGAATCATGAACCTTCTTATTGCGACATTTGCTTGGTTCACGTTAATGACCTCTAACCCGTTCGAGTATGCCCAAGTATTGGCGTCGGAAGGACGAGATCTAAACCCAATGTTGCAAGATGTTGGGCTTATCATTCATCCACCATTGCTTTATCTCGGTTATGTCGGTTACGCAGCAATATTAGCTTTTGCATTAGCAGCGCTATTGGGTAAACAACCGATGAGCGATTGGTATGTGGTTGCTCGAAGCGCAGCGTTTTTTGCATGGGGAACGCTCACGTTGGGTATCTTGGTGGGATCATGGTGGGCGTACAATGAGCTAGGGTGGGGCGGCTGGTGGTTTTGGGACCCTGTGGAGAACGCTTCTCTACTCCCTTGGCTTACTGGTACTGCTTTGTTGCACAGCGGTGTTGTCGCAACACGTAACAGAGGCGCAATTTGGAGCACCTATGCACTGGCGTTTGCTACGTTCAGCCTAAGCACTTTAGGGACATTCGTGGTGCGCTCTGGCGTGCTGACTTCAGTGCACGCTTTTGCGGTGGACCCAACTAAAGGTTTGGTGCTGATTGGTGTATTGAGCTTGCTTGTCATTATCACTTTTGGCGTACTGATTTTGCGAGGAGAACAACTCCCTCGTTTCAAACTTCAATCTCTAGCGAGCCAAGCTTACACTGCTTATATCGCCAAAGGGCTGCTGGTTATTGCGACTGCCATCGTTTTTCTTGGCACTTTTTATCCGATGGTTTATCAACTGCTCGGCTTAGGGAACATTTCGGTTGGCGCACCTTACTTTAATAGTCTGACCTTTCCATTAAGCATACTGGCTCTGATTGCCTTAGCATTCATGCCAGTGCTGAAATGGACAAAAGGCGCAGTTCCGAGTGGAAGCACTGATATCGCGATTAGTATTGCGTTATCTATAGTCTCTGGGATCGGGTTTATGTTCTCAGTGAACGTACTGCATTTCGAAGTATTGCTAACCATAATATTGGCTACTTGGGTGATTGTGGCGCATCTCGTTATGCTGTTTCGTTGTTCCAATAAGCGCAAACTCATGCCAATCGTGATGGCACATATCGGTTTTGCGCTGGCGGTGAGTGGAGCTGTATTCAACAGTCACTACTCATATGAACACAATTTACGTGTCGAACCCGGCAGTTCTCAACAAAGGGCGGGGATCACTATCGATTATCATGGTATCGAATGGCTGGTGGGGCCAAACTACACCGCGGAACAAGGACAGATCACCTTGCACTTGGAAGATGGCCGCATGCTCAATTTCAACCCGCAAAAGCGTCATTACCCTGTGCGAGTGATGAATATGACCGAGCCTGCGATTCGTTCACTATGGCATGGCGATTATTACGTGACATTGGGTGACAAAGTCGATACTCATGCTTATGCGATTAAAGTTCAGTACCGCGCAGGTATTTGGTGGATATGGTCTGGCGGGCTACTAGCTGTGTTTGGTGCGCTATTAACCGGCCTAAAGAAAAGGAGAGAGGCTATCAATGCGATCGAGAAATACGCTTAAACTCGCAGGTCTGTTTGTGGCTGTTGCCGTGTTTGCTGTAGTAACTGCGGTGGCTTTGTCTGAGCGACCACATGTTGAATTGTCCCCACAACGAAATTTAGAGACACCTAATTTTCGCTCTACTTCTCTGATCTCTGATGACATGGTTTCTGAGCAGTTGTTCAAAAGCGACGGATATAAATTATTGAATGTTTGGGCATCTTGGTGCGGAGTATGCAAACGAGAGCATGAAGAGTTATTGCAGTTAGCAGAACTCGGTGTGCCTATTATTGGGCTGAATTATAGAGATCAAAAACAAGCCGCTCGTGAATATTTGAGCTCTAAACGAAATCCATATATTGAAGTAATTAGTGACCCTAATGGAAAGCTTGCTGTGGAGCTAGGTGTTATCGGAACGCCGGAAACTTACTTGATTGATCAAAATGGTCGTATATTGATCAAATATCGTGGGGAGCTAACGGCAGATAAATGGAACGATATATTTTCAGGATACTTGAATGTTTCGATTTAATAATCTTCTCCTCACTTTAATCCTATTTATACTATTTTCTCCTTTCACGAGAAGTGCGGATATAGAACAGAATGTTGATCTGTTTGAATTTCATTCTGTTGAAGTGCAACAGCGTGCAACCTCGTTAGCCAAGACCTTACGCTGCCCGCAGTGTCAAAACCAAAACCTTGTCGAGTCTAATGCACAAGCGGCTAAAGACCTGAGGTTGAAAGTGTATACGATGGCCAATGAAGGCAGCTCAGATCAAGAAATAAAGGACTATCTAGTTGCTCGTTATGGGAATATTGTTCTGTATCAACCACCATTAAATTATTCCACGGCGCTGTTGTGGATCTTTCCTGTGCTATTTTTGATCTTTTTTGTCTTATATTCGATCCGAATGGTGAAGCGTAATTAATGTGACCGTTATTCCACTATTAAAAATAAATTGTGCACTTAACAAGCAGAATGTTATCATTTTTCCGAATTTATGAAGTTTCCAGTATAAAGAAAATAAAAATTTTGAGCTGGATAAGTAATAAAAGAACGAAATAGGTGCACGCAGTGGATTCAGTTATATTACAACTTAAAAAAGACTTCTATTCGCAGATTCGTGCATTGCAATCACCGAACCTGCCTCAAGTTACTTCAACGCTCGCCGTGTTGACCGACGAGGAAATCCAAGAACTCGAAGCAGTTTGGATTGAACTCGCCGTTTGGAAGCGCAGTCAGACCCATTAAAAGATAGACCAAACGACCTTCTTGAAACCCCAGACAAAATTTGTCTGGGGTTTTTTATTGTAGTTTTTTTAAATTGTTATAATATAACAATTGTTCAGTTGGAGAGTGGTTCTCTTTTGCTGTCTTGAGTGGATAACTGCCCTCAATTGTGATCTCTATATTGCAAAATGCGGTATCAGTCCCCATAGTTGAAGAGCAACGAGTAAATCCCATGAATGCAATAACGAAAACGCATCAAGCGCATCAAGCAATAAATCGAGTGAGTATAGATATGGCGGAAGTACGTGCCAGAGTAGATTTTAAAGTCGGGGCAAAAAGTAACATTGATGCCGAAATTCTGTCTTTCCATGGTCTGAAGACAGACAAAGAGCATGTTGCTATTATCTTTAAACAAGCGGACCAAACTCAGGACATGCCTTTAGTTCGTATGCACTCTGAGTGTTTGACAGGCGATGTGTTCCACTCTTCACGCTGTGACTGTGGTGAGCAACTAGAAGAGACGATCAATCGCATGGGCGAGTCCGGTGGTATCATCCTGTATCTCCGTCAGGAAGGTCGTGGTATTGGTTTGTACAATAAGATCGATGCATACCGCTTACAAAGCCAGGGCATGAACACGTACGAAGCTAACAACCATTTGGGCTTTGATGATGACCTGCGTGATTTCACAGAAGCAGCACAAATGCTAGAAGCTTTAGGCGTGAATAAGATCCGCCTCGTGACGAACAACCCTAAGAAAATTCGTGAGTTATCTGAGTACGGAATTGAAATTGGCGAGGTTGTCAATACCTCTGCACATATCAAAGATGGCAACGAAAATTATCTGAAGGCAAAAGTCTCTCACGGAAAACATGACCTAAAGGTTTAATCCTAAAGATAAAACTGACAATAAAGCCTGTGAAAAACCTCATTTTTATGAGGTTTTTTTGTATCTGGAGTTGCAAATAAATTGTAAATTTGTATTATCTCGAGACTAAAGTGCAAATAAGAATAATTAGCACTACCAATACGATAATTGAAAAGCTCAACAAGGATGCTTCAGATGAATGCAAAAAAAGTTTTAGTCCAATCTATTGCTGCATCACTCCTCATTGCCTGTGGTTCTACCGTTGCTGCCACAGTAACTAAACAACAAGTAGTCGAACATTACGCGGACGTTGCCCATGCTGTGTTTGCTGATTCAGTAACAACAGCGAAGGCGCTTGACGTAAAAATCGACGAATTTCTAAAATCACCATCAGCGAAAAAGCTTGAAGAAGTAAAACAAGCTTGGCTAGATTCTCGCGTGCCTTACCAACAGTCTGAAGTTTTCCGTTTTGGTAACGCGATTGTTGATGATTGGGAAGGTCAGCTGAACGCATGGCCACTTGATGAAGGTCTGATTGACTACGTAGCAGCTGATTACCAATACGAATTGGGTAACGAAGGTGCGGCTGCCAACATCATCGCGAACACTAGCCTACAGATCGGTGCTTCTAAACTGGACGTTTCAAAAATTACGCCAGAATTACTAGCAGATTTAAACGAAGTAGGTGGTTCTGAGGCAAACGTTGCATCAGGTTACCACGCGATTGAATTCTTACTTTGGGGTCAAGACCTAAACGGTACTAACGCGGGTGCAGGTCAACGCGCTTACACTGATTTCGTTGTGGGTTCTGAGTGTACGAATGGCCATTGTGACCGTCGTGGTGAGTACCTAAAAGCGGCCGCTGATCTACTGGTTCAAGACCTTGAGTGGATGGAAAAGCAGTGGTCTGCTGAAGTGAAAGGCAACTACCGTGAAGAGCTACTAAACGAATCTGCTGACAATGGTCTACGCAAGATGCTATTCGGCATGGGCTCTCTTTCTCTAGGTGAGCTAGCGGGTGAGCGCATGAAGGTGGCACTAGAAGCGAACTCAACTGAAGACGAGCACGATTGTTTCTCAGACAACACGCACAACTCTCACTACTACAATGAGCAAGGCATCTACAACGTTTACACAGGCACATACAAAGGTGTAAACGGCAAAGAGCTATCTGGTCCAAGTATCGCTGACCTTGTTGCTCAAAAAGATAAGAAAGCCGCGACCGACATTCAAAAGCAGTTTGATACAACACGTAGCCAAGTTGGTGAGCTAGTGACTTCTGCAGAGAAGAACAACCAGCACTTTGACCAACTTATTGCAGCGGGTAACGCACAAGGCAACGCGCTAGTAAACGACACCATCATGTCGTTGGTAGCACAAACCGGTGCGATTGAGCGCGCGGCAAGCATTGTCGGCATCGACAGCCTAAGCCCTGATACTGCTGACCACGAGTTTTAATAAGAAAACCATAATAAATAAGGGCTCTTTGTGAGCCCTTTTGACGTTTGAGCTCGTTGTTATCACCCTTGTTGTCTATGTAGAGCAATGATATGAAGCCATACCTAATTTCTGCGCTAGCCGCGATCCTTTCTTCTTCTGCCATGGCTTACGATGTTAAGTCTGGTGGCAAAACCAGTGTTAAAAAAGATGGCGCGAATGCCTATTCTCTTCCTGCTGCCAACCTGCCGATGAGCAAACGCCTAGATTTTAGTGTGGGTAACAGCTTTTTCCGCAACCCTTGGGTACAAGCGCCAGCGTCAACAGACGCTCGTGATGGCCTAGGTCCGCTTTTTAACACCAATGGTTGTCAGAACTGTCACATCAAAGACGGTCGTGGTCATCCGCCAGAGAAAGATGATTTACATGCCGTGTCTATGTTAGTGCGCTTAAGCATTCCTGCGATGACGCCAGAACAAAAGAAAGCCTACATCAAAGACGGTGGCATACCTGAGCCGACTTATGGTGGTCAGCTTCAAGATTTCGCTCTGCAAGATCAAACGCCAGAAGGCAAAATCGAAATCACTTACACCGATGTCCCAGTGAAATTTAAAGACGGTACGACGGTGACGCTAAGAAAACCTCATTTGAACATTACCGATCTGGGTTACGGCGATATGCACCCTGATACCGAGTTCTCAGCACGCGTGGCACCGCCAATGATCGGCCTTGGTTTGTTAGAGAGTATTCCCGACGAAACGCTACTTGCTTGGGCTGATGAACAAGATGCCGACAAAGACGGTATCTCAGGCAAAGTAAATAAAGTGTGGGATATTGAGAGGGACAATTTCTCGATTGGTCGTTTTGGCTGGAAAGCAGGACAACCGACGCTAATGCAGCAAAATGCAGCAGCATTTAATGGTGATGTGGGTCTTACGAGCCATTTATTCCCATATGAAAACTGTACCTCGAAACAAAGCATTTGTGACGACATGCCAAATGGCGGCAAACCAGAAGTGAGTGAAAATATTCTCGATTTCGTTGAGTTTTACAGCCAGCACTTAGCTGTACCTATTCGCCGTAATGTCAATGACCCTAACGTGAAACTTGGTCAGCAAATCTTTGCTACGTCTGGTTGTGAAAGCTGCCATAAAACCAGTGTCAAAACGGCGAAACGACCAGAGTTACCAGCGCTTTCTGAGCAGCTTATCCACCCATACACCGACATGCTTTTGCATGACATGGGTGAAGGCTTAGCCGATAACCGTCCGGAATACTTAGCAAACGGCCGTGAATGGCGAACGGCACCTCTATGGGGTATTGGTTATACCGAAGAAGTAAACGGACATACTTACTTCTTACATGATGGTCGAGCTCGTAACCTGATGGAAGCGGTGTTGTGGCACGGCGGCGAAGCTGAAACGGCGAAACAAAATGTTTTAGCTCTGAACAAAAAAGAACGTGATGCTCTCATTGCGTTTCTGAACTCTCTATAAGGACCTAACCATGAAAAAGACACTGTTAGTGAGTGCGATTGCCGCAACGTTAAGTTTGGTTGGTTGCCAATCGACTATCGGTTCGAGCTCTGCCAAGCCTGAGAGTACAAGTCATATTTCTCAAAGCGTGTACGAGGTGGAGTTTCAATCAGCTCAGACGTTTTTAGCGCAAACCACAGAACTTGAACAACGCTTCGCAGATTACTGCGCATCAGAGTCGAAAGATGATGCACAAGTAAAACAGCAATGGCATCAAACTATGCTTGCGTGGATGGCATTACAAGGTCAAGAACGTGGCCCTGCTACGGCGCTGGAGCAAAGCTGGAATGTTCAGTTTTGGCCAGATAAAAAGAACACTACTGGTCGTAAAATGTCTGTATTGACGAAATCTGATCAAGCTTGGAGTGCAGAAGATATCTCCACCCAAAGTGTCACCGTGCAAGGTTTAGGGGCTCTGGAATGGCTGCTTTACGATAAAGCGTCGACCTTATCTAGCAACAGCAATACTTGTGTGACAGGCGTAGCGATTGCAGAAAACCTCGATAACAAAGCGCAGATCATCGCGGATTCTTGGGCAGAGAACCCTTGGAAATCGCTAGAGATGACGGAATGGGAGTCTGAGTACATTTCACTGCTCTCGAATCAGCTTGAATACAGCATGAAGAAGTTGAGCCGACCGCTAGCGAAGATTGGTAAGCCTCGCCCGTATTTCTCAGAATCGTGGCGTTCAGAGACCTCGCTTTCAAACTTAAAAGCCAACCTTCAAGGGATGGAAGCGTTGTACTTTGCTAACGGGAATGGTCTAGATGCGCTACTTAGAGAGCAAGGCCATGCAGATCTCGCAGACCGTGTCGTTCATCAGTTTGAAATGGCGTTAGAAACTTGGCCAGAGGATAAGAGCTTGTTTGCTGCACTACAAACAAAAGAAGGTTATCGCATGGTGCTCGCTCAATACAACAAGCTAGAGCAATTGAAGTACCTGATTCACGAAGAAGTGGCGATCGAGCTTGGCGTAGTTATAGGATTTAATGCAACCGATGGTGACTGATCAAACCCGCCGAACCTTGCTGAAAGCCGCTCTATTCGGGGCGGCTATACCTATGATGCCATTTGGTTGTGCTTCAACAAGCTCACGTGAACCTGCGTTGATCGGCTGTTCTATCATTGGTCGAGATAAATTCGCAGCGGTGGTGGCGGATGAGCATGGTATGCCGCTATCTTCATTGCCGATTCCTGAGCGTGGTCACGGTGTAGCAACCAACCAACAAGGCCACGCCGTAGTTTTTGGTCGTCGACCTGGTACTTTCTTCATGGTGTTTGATTATCGCTCAGAGCAGATGATCAAACTGCAACTAGCAACGCCAAATCGTCATTTTTACGGACATGGTGTTTACTCCCATGACGGCACGTTGCTATTTGCCACAGAAGGGGAGAGGGGGACAAGCCGCGGGATCATTGGTGTTTATGATGTGCAGAAGCAATATCAAAAGATTGATGAGTTAACGGGTTTTGGCCTTGGTCCTCATGAAGTGATCATGATGCCTGATGGCGCACTAGCGATTGGCGTCGGTGGCGTAAACACTAACGGTCGTGAACCTCTCAATCTTGATAGCATGAAACCCAGCCTGAGTTACCTTTCACAGAAGGGTGAGCTACTGGATCAAGTGTCTTTACCGGAACATAAGTTGAGTATTCGCCATTTAGCTCATGATGGTGCGGAAACCGTGCTTTGTGGTCAGCAATATCGTGGTGAGCCGGACGAGTATCCAGCCTTGATCGCCATGCACACGCGTGGTGGTGAAATGCAAGATCTTCAAGCTGAGCCTGAAGAGTGGGCGCGTTTCAATCACTACGTTGCGAGTATTGCAGCAACCGATGAATGGATCTTAGCCACTTCGCCTCCGGGCAGTTGTTATGGTATATGGTCTAAATCTACGGGCAAATTGGTCGAGCTAAGTGCGTTACCAGATGCCTCTGGTGTTGTGGTCTATGGCGATGAGTTCCGAGTCAGCTCTGGGGCGGGAAAAGTGGTAGAGCAAAGGCCTGAAGAGTCAAAAAATACCTTCGCAAGCGGTGTGCAATGGGATAACCATTGGTCGAGAATTATCTAGAAAGATCATTGAGTAATTACTTATAGAGAGTTTTGTTGTCGTTTTCGGCATCAGATTCTTAATTTTAAACCTGCAAGCTGTGAGATATTTGCCATACTTTTTATTATGGCAAGTAGCGCAAGGATCATTTCAGTGTTTGCTAGGGTTTTAATCATGACGGCACTTCTGGTGCCGTTTTGCAGCTTTTCCACCGTCGTTTCTCTCGAAGCTTCAGCGCAAGTCGAGCAAGAGGGAGCGGTACAAAAGCTGTCTGTAGAAAAAATGATCCATTATCCAGAGGTGATTGATCAACTGTATCAAAGCACCAATTACCGTTTGAACTGGGAAAATGAAAGTGATATTGAGCAGTTTCTTTTTCAAGTAAACCTGGTTGCACTTGCGGATGTCACCGATGAATTCGAAAATCAACTTCACCGGATAAACCAAGTAAGGTGGCAGGGAGATAATCTCGACTTCGATTTAGTGATGACAGATTCACTCTTGATGTACCTTAGTTATCTTGAGCAACTCCCCGAAGAAGGGATTAATTGGCTATTTACAGACAAAGCCCATGTTACGTTACCCGCTCCTAGCATCGATACTTTATCGGTTCTGAGTAATGAGATTACGGTTGGCAAACTTGGTCAGTTTTTGGCAAGTCTCCGGTCTCCATTACAAACAGATGATGCTTTCTACTCCGCCTATTCTTCGCTATCGGAACATTCTCAGTACCAATATCCTGCCTATCAACAAACTGGGCTAGCACGTGTTGGCGATATATTAGAAAACAGACCCCTATTGATTGAGCGAATGGAGATCGTAGGCGTAGATGTTTCTTACTTGGATTTAGTCACTGAAGAATATGACGAACAATTAGAGCTTGCGATAAAAGAGTTCCAGCGTATTCATGGTTTGAAAGAAGATGGCGTTATCGGCCCGAATACCATTCGATGGATCAACTTTTCTCCTCAAGAGCGATTGCATCTGCTGGCGTTGAATTCTGAGCGTTCAAGAATTTGGTCGAAAGAAAGGGATAATGTTGTCTTTGTTAACGTGCCTGGATACGAAGTCACGTATTGGCATGACGGTCAACCCTTGTTTGAGTCTAAAGTTGTGGTAGGGAGAGCATCAAGAAAAACACCCATCATGTCGGTGGCATTGGATTCAGTTATTCTCAACCCAACTTGGAACGTGCCTTGGACTATCATGGTTAAAGACATTATTCCTAAAGTAAAACTTAATCCGATGTATTTGATTAACCATAACATTCAAATCATTCGGTCTTGGACTTCGAACGAAATTATTGACCCTACAACCATCAATTGGGCAACGGTGAATCCGAGAACATTTCCTTATCGTATGCGACAGGCGTCGGGCTTACAAAATGCACTGGGATTGTACAAGTTCAATATGCCTAACCCACAAGCTATTTATTTGCATGACACGCCAAGTAAGAACTTGTTTGAACAGGACAGACGCGCATTCAGCTCAGGATGTGTTCGTGTAGAACATGCAGACCAGTTAGCAGAACTTCTGTTCAAAACTCAGGGGCTGGAAGAACGTTTAGCGAAAAAGCGAGAAAGTTCTCGTCGGTCTAACACGTCAGTTCCTTTGGGAGAGCGCATTCAAGTACACATCATTTATCAAACAGCATGGTTGGAAGAGGGAACGCTTTACTACCGTGATGATATCTATAAGTACGATCACCGCAGTTGAAATCTTTAAGGAAAATTTACAAAACGAAGAATTCTCTTTTCGTTCAATAATTAATCAATAATTACCGCATCTGAAAATCAAGATGGAGCATTTTATGCATTTGACGTGACAAATGTGTTTGGTTAATGTCCACGACTTGTCTAGTTGTTGAGCACTGTATTTTGAAATGGTAAGTCGTAACTTTTCCCGCCGAGATTTCCTTAAAATGACCGCTGGTGGTGTGGTGTTGGCGTCTGCCCTGCCATCATTTTCTTGGGCTTCACTCCTTGACGAGCCACGTGCGCTGGCGATGAACAACCTTAATACTGGAGAGATCCTCGAAACATGCTATTTCGATGGAAAACGATACATTAATGATGAACTGCAAAGGCTGAATGAGTTTTGTCGAGACCATCGACGAAATGAGGTTCATCCCATGGATAGACGCTTGTTCGATCAAATAAGTCAAATTCAAAAGTTAATTGGTACAGAAGCAGAGGTGATCGTCATTTCAGGTTACCGTTCTCCTGCCACTAATGCCTCGCTGCGCAACGGGTCTTCTCGTGTAGCGAAAAAGAGCATGCACATGGAAGGAAAGGCCATTGATTTCCGTTTAGACGGTGTGAAGCTTTCAACAGTTCGTGATGCTGCCTTAAGCCTAAAAGCCGGTGGCGTGGGTTATTATCCAGGCAGTAACTTTGTTCATATCGATACGGGTGCTGTTCGTTCCTGGTAGTGCCAGTTGAGACAAGGTTTCTAGTCTCAGAACGTCGTCGATTACCCACAGTTCAAAGCTTGAAGTCGATAGGCCTTAGTGTCATAGTTGCGGCAGTTTTCACGCAAATTTATTCGGTATAGGTTATCTATGGCTCTGAAATACCAAGTTGTTCCAGTAACATCTTTCTCTCAAAACTGTTCTATTGTCTGGTGTGACGAAACCATGAAAGGCATTGTGGTTGACCCAGGCGGCGATGAAAAGCAGCTCGCTATGCTTATCAAAGAGCTGGGTGTTGACGTGGTAAACCTAGTGCTAACACACGGTCACTTGGACCACGTAGGTGGCACGGAACCGCTGTCTGCACTGCTTGGCGGTACAGAGATTGTTGGTCCTCACAAGGCAGATAACTTCTGGTTGCAAGGTTTGGAAGGTCAGAGCCAAATGTTTGGTTTCCCGCTGACAGAAGCGTTTGAACCGCACCAATGGCTAAATGAGGGTGACACTGTCACTTTTGGTAATCAAGTGCTGAACGTATTCCACACACCTGGTCATACACCAGGTCACGTTGTGCTTTACAGTGAAGAAGCGCGTTTAGCGTTTGTGGGTGACGTTTTGTTTAACGGTAGCATTGGTCGAACTGACTTCCCACAAGGTGATTTCAATACGTTGATTAGTTCTATCAAAGAGAAATTGTGGCCTTTAGGCAATGATGTCACGTTTGTCCCTGGTCACGGCCCTCAATCGACTTTCGGTCATGAGCGTAAAACTAACCCGTTCGTTGCTGACGAGATGCCGCTTTACTAAAAGTGCGTGTACTAAGCATTATTCTGGCTCGGCGGCAGCTAAGTATCGCCGAGTCAGTCCCACAAAATCCTCAGCCTCACGATCTAGATCACTTGCTGATATAAATAGATCGTAGCCATAAAAGCCTCTCTGATACTTCATCCGGTTGGCGAGCATCGCTAACAAACCTTTGTACTCAATCCCATCTCTGTTTATATACGGTTTAGGGTCAAGCACTATATCCTCAAACTTATCTTCACACTGATTTTGTTTCGCGCCTAAGTAAAGCAGTGCTCGCTGGCTGAGGAGAATTTCTGTCGCTATACGAGGGCAGATTGAATTTAAGTAGGGCGAGTAGTGTTTTAGACGAATACCGATCCAAGGTAGCGGTTGGTGCCACCCTTCCTGTTGGTAGCTACAAATACCGATTGACTCAATATTTCGCCATCGGACGACCCAACCTCCTTTAAAAAGGTGTTGCTGAAAGTGAGAAGCTGTCAGCGTAAAAGTGACTTGGCTTTTCTTAATCATCAAGATGGCGAAACCAACGATTGCAGACATCAAAATGACCGACAACATGGCTTGCTTCCATCCCGGAGAAATGGCAACCAAAAACAAAGTGATGAGTGCAACAAGCAACAAAAGTATTCTGTTGATAGGGGAGTCGGGTTTGAAATGTGAATTTGTTAGGTGCAGCGTTTCCATGCTTATAACCTCATCGAATACTTGTCCAAAAATAAGTGGGTAGCTTTATGTGCATTGATTTGCATTTAAAATAAAACAAACCTCTGTTTTTATACCCAGTATTCAATAAATCCGTTCATAAAATATCTGATTAAATAGTAGACGTTCTATGCTTTGAGCGCATTTTTCATCGCGTTTCGCCGCTAAAACCTACAAATTGCTTGTGAATTTTGGTATAAAACGCGCTTCAAATTTTCATCCCTGCTGAGATGCAGTGAACTGGAGAAATATTCAATGAGACTTGCTCATAAGCGTAAAGTGCAGATGAAACTGCAAAAACGCATTAAAGCGACAGTAGCAAACTTAGCTGCAGCACCTAAAGCAGTGAAGCCTGTTGCGGAAAAAGCAGTAGCACCTTCTGTTGCTGAAAAAGCTGTTGCGGAGAAAGTAGTAGCTGATAAAAAAGTAGCTGCAGTGAAAACAGTTGATGTTGCCCTTACTCCTAAGCAACAACAAGTATTAGACATCGTTATGGCGAATGCTGAAGGTATTAACCCTAAAGGCATCGGTCTAGCTGCAGGTCAAGAAGATACTAAAGCGGCATCATGGGCTACTGGCGCACTAAAGAAGCTTCTTGAAGAAAACCTAGTTCAAAAAGAGCAGTTAGCAGGTAACAAAGTTATCTACAAAGCAGTTTAATTACCGCTACCGTTCTAGATTGAATACCTCGGCCGATGCCGAGGTATTTTTTTATCTTGGTATTGGAAATAATGCATTAAGTACTGACTTTAACACTGCCAATAAGTGGTTTGTCACATTTTCTTAAATACTATGTAAATTTTTTGGCAGAAAAATACGTACGTATTGTCTTTTATTTTTATTCATAGATAAAAATATAATTTATTGATTTTGCTATTAACAGTCTTTTGTCATGACGGTTGTCCTACGTACTTGTACGTAATACCTTAGGCTAATGCCTTATTGATGAATTACTCGCTTCCGTGTTCATGCCCATTTCGCATTAGACAACATTGTTACATCTTTTATACCGAATACAGCCAATCCTAATGAAATGGATGACAACAATAACCTTGGTGATAAAGGACGTGAACGATGAGTCTAATCCAAAAATCTTTAAAACGAGTGCTCAAAACAACCGCTGTCGCTGCCGCGATGGCACTCGCAGCGACTTCTGTAAACGCTGCTGAAAAAGTCTATCGTTTAAAGCTTGCTGAAACTTGGGGGCCTAATTTCCCAATTTTTGGTGATACCACAAAAAACATGGCCAAAATGGCGGAAGAGATGTCCAACGGACGTTTGCAAATCCGCATTGATTCCGCAAACAAGCATAAAGCGCCTTTTGGGGTGTTTGATATGGTTAAGTCGGGTCAGTATGACATGGGTCACTCAGCGTCTTATTACTGGAAGGGTAAGGTTCCAAACACACTTTACTTCACTTCTATGCCCTTCGGTATGTTGCCAACTGAGCAGTATGCATGGTTTTACTACGGCGGTGGTATGGAGCTGATGGAAAAAGTGTACTCTCCACATAACTTGATGTCTTTCCCTGGCGGTAATACCGATACTCAGATGGGCGGGTGGTTCCAAAAAGAGATCAAGTCCGTCGAGGACTTACAGGGTTTGAAAATGCGTATCCCAGGGTTTGCTGGTGAGATTTTGGCTGAGTTAGGTGCCAAGCCAACGAATATCGCCCCTGGTGAGCTATATACTTCTCTAGAGCGTCGCACAATTGATGCCTTGGAATGGGTTGGTCCATCGCTGGATCTACGTATGGGCTTCCACAAAATCGCGCCTTACTACTACACAGGTTGGCATGAGCCAGCGACTGAGCTTCAGTTCCTCGTTAACAAGCGTACCTGGAATCGTCTACCTGATGATCTAAAAGCGATTTTGCAAGTAGCCATGAAAACGGCGGCTTACGATATGTACACGCAATCGAAACACGAAAGCGGCAAAAACTGGGCATCTATTAAGTCTGAATACCCAAATGTTGAAGTAAAAGATTTCCCACCTGAAGTCGTAGTTGCGTTGCGAGAAGCAAACGATCGTTTGTTGAAAGAACATGCAGAAAAAGATGCTTTGGCGAAAGAGATTCAAGAGTCGCAAGCGAACTATATGAATCAAGTTCGACCATGGTCAGATATTTCGCACCGAGCGTACTTAAACAGTCAAGCTCAACAATAACGTTATGAAGCAGGCGATGCCGAGAGGTTTAGCCTGCTATCGAAGCCCAAGAAAACTTCATAATGAATGCTCCGCACCATAGCGGAGCGCATCTAAACGTTCCACGGAGTTCGGAATGAGAAGTCTTATTTATATTGAGCGATTATTTAACCGCTTTAGCGATTTTCTCGGATGGTTATCCAGCATCCTGTTTATTTTGTTGTTAGCAAACGTTGTGTACGACGTTGTCATGCGTTACGTGTTTAATGATGTGTCTATCGCATTCCAAGAAATGGAATGGCATCTATTCTCTGCCGTGTTCTTGCTTGGTGTGCCTTACGCAATTAAGTCCGGTGGCCATGTTCGCGTCGACATTTTTTATGAACGCTTATCTTACAAAGCACAATCCATCATCGACATCATAGGCACACTATTTTTCTTATTCCCTTTTTGCCTACTGGTAGCTTGGTTTGGTATTGATTTCGCCAAGGAAAGTTACGCGTTAGGCGAGACGTCTGGTGACCCAGGTGGCTTACCATATCGTTGGATTATCAAAGCGATGATTCCGCTGTCATTTTTCTTTATGGCGGTGAGTGGTATTGGATTGTTACTTCATTCAATCAACAAAATTGTCAACCCTCATCTCATCTATGCCGGTAATAACGGTAAGTCGTAAAAGGAAGTCATTATGATCGGTATAGTGATGTTTTTTGTTGCGCTCTTTGCGCTTCTATTGGGATTTCCCGTTGCCTTTACTTTTGGTGGTATCGCGCTGATTTTTGGTGTTTGGGCTGAAGGCATCGAGATGTTTGCTTTTATGCCATATCGAATTCAGTCCATTATGGAAAATACGGTGCTAATGGCCGTACCGCTGTTCGTTTTTATGGGGCTAGTGCTACAGAAAACGAAGCTTGCTGAACAGCTACTAGAATCAATGGGGCGTTTGTTCGGTGGCGTTCGCGGTGGTATCGCTATTTCTACCGTGTTAGTTGGCGCATTGCTTGCGGCTTCAACGGGTGTGGTAGGCGCATCAGTTGTTGCGATGGGCTTAATATCTCTTCCTGTGATGCTCAAGTACAATTACGACAAAGGTTTAGCGTGTGGGACTATTTGTGCGTCTGGCACGTTGGGCCAAATTATCCCACCTTCTATCGTGTTGATCTTGTTGGGTGATGTACTTGGCGTACCGGTAGGGGACCTATTTCAAGCTGCGATCTGGCCCGGTATTACACTTGTTGGCGCCTATGTGATCTATATTCTCATCTACGCGAAGTTGAACCCTCAAGCCGCACAGGCGATAGAGCGCGATGAGTCGATCAGTCGTAAACAAGAAGTGCTCACCGCACTGAAAGCTGTATTGCCACCTTTAGCATTGATCATCGTGGTATTGGGCTCCATCTTTGCAGGGATTGCAACACCAACAGAGTCAGCGGCACTGGGCGGTGCAGGTGCGATAATTTTATCACTATTGTATAAACAGTTTAGTTGGTCGATGATTTATGATGCATCAAAAGAGACAGTTAAAGTAACCGCAATGGTCTTTGCGATCTTACTTGGTGCGACCGCCTTTTCAATGGCATTTACCTACACTGGTGGTGATTATTTAGTTGAAGAGTGGATGTTAGAACTGCCGGGTGAAAAGTGGGGATTCCTTATTATTACCATGGTGGTGATTCTGATTTTAGGTTTCTTTATCGACTTCGTTGAAATCTGTTTTATCATCGTGCCAATTATTGCGCCAGTCGCTGAATTGATGGGCATTAATATGACGTGGTTTGCGATTCTTATTGCGATGAACTTACAGACGTCGTTCCTCACACCGCCATTTGGCTTTAGTTTGTTCTATCTAAAAGGTGTCGCTCCAGCAGGGGTTACTACGCGAGATATCTACAAAGGTGTGATGCCATTCATCGCGATTCAGATTGTTGTGTTGGCGTCTTTGCTGTTTTTCCCAGGTTTTTACGGTATGAGTTAATCACTCGATAATAAAGAGATTTTGTGAACTGAGAGTTTTTACCTTTTGAGACAAGTTGTTAAGCTGTTAATTATGTCTATGCAGACACAATCGATTCGTTTGTACTGCTAAGATAGTAAGCTGTAAAGGCAGCGTTTCATGGAGGGAAGGGATGCCTCTCAAAGCAAAGTTAATTCTGCTGACACTGATACCCGTGGTATTGGTGTCAGCGAGTATCAGCTGGATCTCTATCTATCAAACCAAGACCCTTGGCAAAAGGGAGGTGGAGATCTTTCATCAAAACTTGATCCAATCAAAAGAAGCGGCGCTGAAAGATACGGTCGACGTCGCTTTTGACTCCATTTCTTACATCTACAACGATCCGACTTTAGAAGAGAGTGTTGCCAAAACGCGTGTGAAAGCGATTTTAAATCGTTTGAGTTATGGGTCGGACGGCTATTTTTTTGCTTATGATAAATATGGTACCAACCTTGTACACCCAGTTCTTCCGGAGCTTGTCGGGGAAAACTTACTCTATCTTGAAGACGAAAATGGCGATCGCTTAATCGAAGCTTTATTGTATCAAGCGCAATCAGGTGGTGGATTTCATCAGTACCTGTGGCAAAAGCCATCTACAGGTGAAGTTGTCCCTAAGCTTAGTTACGCTGCATGGCTCGATAAGTGGGAATGGATGATAGGGACTGGGCTGTATATTGAGGATGTCAGCCGAGAAGTCGCCAATATGCGCGCGGCAGTGAACAAAAATATCGAAACGACATTTTTCTCAGTCGTCGTGATCTTAGCGGTGACCGTTGCTGTAATCATTGTTCTCACTTTGGCGATCAATCTGCACGAGCATCGCCTCGCTGATAAGAACCTGAAAGAATTGGCACATAAAACCGTGATGTTCCAAGAAGATGAGAAAAAGCATTTAGCGCGAGAACTGCACGATGGAATCAATCAGTTGTTAGTCTCCAGTAAATGTCATTTAGACTTAATGAGTCATAGACTTGAAGACGAAAAACTCAAATCCCACTTAGATAAATCACAACGATCGCTCGTCACCGCGATAAATGAGGTGCGGCATATTTCTCATCAGCTCCGTCCAAGCGCCCTCGATGATATCGGTTTAGAAGCAGCACTGACGACCTTGCTACAGGATTTTCATTCCCATTCTGGGATTGATATCGAGAGCAATTTCGATACTCAGCAGCACAAACTGACTTCGGAAGTCGCAACGACGCTATATCGCGTCGCTCAGGAGTCTTTGAATAACATTGAAAAACATGCGCGAGCGAAAAAAGTAACGGTTACTTTGCAAAAAATGGGCAATATGCTGCAATTACTCATACGTGACGATGGGGTTGGATTTGTGGTTAACCAAGCAGTGCACCAACAAGGGATTGGGTTAAGGAACATGCAAGAGCGTGTAGAGTTCATCGGTGGTGAATTTGAGCTAATGAGTGAGCTTGGCTTGGGAACAGAGATTACCGTGCTGCTTAATTTGGATGAAATAGTTTATGGATAAACCGATTAGTGTAGTGATTGTCGATGATCATCAAGTGGTGTTGGATGGCTTCATGGCTCGTTTGGAGTTAGAGCCTGACATCGAAGTGGTGGGTACAGCAAGTAATGGTTTGGAAGCGATAGAGGTCGCAAAGCACTTGCAACCGGATGTCATATTGATGGATATCAGCATGCCTATAATGAACGGTATTGAAGCGACTGGTGTAATTAAAGAAGCGCGCCCAGAGAGCAAAATACTTATGTTGACCATGCACGATAATCGCGAATACATCATGAAGGTCATGCAAGCTGGTGCCGTAGGATATATGCTCAAGGAAATCTCGGCCGAGAAAATGGTGCAAGCAATAAAAACGGTGAACCAAGGCTCGACGTATTTCTGTGAATCAGTCACACAAACACTCTTTACCCAAGAAGTGGTGCCTGCCACGCAAAAAACGAATCCTCTCAGCCGCAGGGAAGAAGCGGTACTTAAATTAGTTGCTCAAGGAAACAGCAGCAAGAAAATCGCCACTTTACTCAATATTAGTTATCGAACGGTAGAGACGCATCGCCATAACATTAAGCACAAGTTAGACTTACATTCGACGGCAGAGTTAGCAAAATATGCGTTTGAAACTGGGTTGACTGAGTAGGAGAGTAGTGCCCGCAAAAAGCGAGCACGTGGGAGCGAAACTAATCGGCTTTGGTAATGCTACCAAGCTCTAGCATTGGAGCAACATCGATGTCCTCTGCATTCATCATCGTCGAGATGCGTTGAACGGAAGATAGTAGAAGGGATTGCTCCCATTCTTCCAATTTTTGGAATCGATTAATGAAGTGCTCTTGCAGCGGCGTTGGTGCTTGTTTTAAGGCTTCTTGACCCTTGCTCGTAAGTACAGCATGCACTTTACGCTTGTCTTGAACACTGCGCTGACGCTCAACAAACTGGCCTCGTTCTAGTCTATCTAGAATGGTCGTTGCGGTCGCTTGGCTCATGTTAGTGTGGCTAGACAACTGTTTAATCGTCACGTTATCTAAGTCATTGATAGCGCGCATCAAAATCAACTGTGGAGCAGTCAATCCAGACTCTTTGCTCAGCTTTTTAGAATGTAAATCAATAGCGCGGATGATCTGACGAATCGAGACCAATACTTCTTCGTACTTTTCCAATTTATTCATCCAGTCTGTAGGGAACATTTATCGAGGCGACACTAACTTAAATGCGCCCTTATTTAAAGGGGGGAAATCAAAAATTACCTCTACAATTTTACGCCGTGTCCTCAATACCATTTTGTCGCGCCTTTTCGACAAAATAAGAAGAGCTAAAATTATTATAGCAATAAATGTTTGTGGTCTAACTATTGTAGTAGTGATTTGTTCTATCAAAGGCCGTAATCACACAGTGAAAAGTAAGTTATTGGATTTTTTAATAGCAAAAAGATAGACAAAAACGTGTCAAATGATAGGATCTTGCGCCTTCACGGAATGCAAAACGTATCGTGTTCGAAAGATTTTTTTGTTTGGTACGTAAAAACACTACAAAAATAGAGAGGAACGATGACAAAGGGTATAGATAAGTACAGTATCGATAGTACCGACTATACGGTAGGTCAGGACAACGTTCAAAAATGGGGTTTTGATGTTCATAACCCAGTTTTTGGTATTAGTGCAGGTTTAATTGCGCTGTTTCTTGTCGCTGCATTAGTTCTAGATGCACATACCGCAAAGACGGCACTTGATGGGCTGAAGTGGAAAATTATTGGTTCATTCGATTGGTTGTTCATTATTGCAGGTAACATTTTCGTTATTTTCTGTTTGGCGCTTATCGTCTCACCAATGGGTAAGATCCGACTAGGTGGTAAAGACGCTGTTGCCGATTACTCGTTTATGTCATGGCTTGCAATGCTATTTGCAGCTGGTATGGGTATCGGTTTAATGTTCTGGAGTGTTGCAGAACCTGTCGCTTACTTCACCGGTTGGTATGAAACGCCACTTGGTGTTGAGGCAAATACACCAGAAGCCGCGAGATTGGCACTGGGTGCAACTATGTTCCACTGGGGCCTTCACCCATGGGCAATTTACGGTGTTGTAGCACTTTCTTTAGCATTCTTTGCCTACAACAAAGGTTTACCGCTATCTATGCGTTCGATCTTCTACCCACTTCTGGGTGATCGTGCATGGGGTTGGGCTGGCCACATTGTGGACATTCTGGCTGTGCTTGCGACTTTATTTGGTCTTGCTACATCCCTAGGTCTAGGTGCGCAGCAAGCAGCAAGTGGTATTCATCACGTATTTGGTGTTGAGCCAGGCCTAGGTCTGCAAATCGTCGTTATTACCGTGGTGACTTTACTTGCTGTTGTTTCAGTCGTACGCGGCATCGATGGTGGTGTTAAAGTCATTAGTAACATCAACATGGTTGTGGCGTTCTTGCTACTTCTCCTTGTTGGTCTTATCGGTTGGGCGGCGAGCCTAGGTTCGATTCCAACCACACTTATGGCATATGTAGAGAATATCATCCCACTAAGTAACCCGTTTGGTCGTACGGACGAAGCTTGGTTCCAAGGCTGGACAGTGTTCTACTGGGCTTGGTGGATTTCATGGTCGCCATTCGTAGGCATGTTCATCGCGCGTGTTTCTCGTGGTCGTACCGTTCGCGAGTTCATCACAGCAGTTCTACTGGTTCCAACTGCGGTTACCGTTGTTTGGATGTCTGTATTTGGTGGCCTGGCGATCGAGCAAGTTGTTGATAAAGTAGGTGAGCTGGGCACAAATGGCTTGACTGACGTATCACTTGCTATGTTCCAAATGTTTGATGTTCTTCCATTTGGTAGCATGCTTTCTATCATCGCTGTTGTGCTGGTACTTGTGTTCTTCATTACGTCTTCTGACTCTGGTTCACTTGTTATCGACAGTATCACGGCAGGTGGTAAAGTCGATGCACCTGTACTTCAACGTGTCTTCTGGGCATTCATGGAAGGTGCAATTGCGGTTGCTCTGCTATGGATTGGTGGCTCCGAGGCGGTTCAAGCTCTTCAGGCCGGTGCCATTTCTACAGCACTGCCATTTACCTTCATTCTGCTTGCAATGTGTGTGAGCTTATTGATGGGTATGCGAACTGAGCGTCAGTAATTCGGCATTTTATAAAACCGTCTGACTAACAATTAATCAAAAGGCCAGCAATTTGCTGGCTTTTTTTGTGCGGTTTTTATGACGCTCGAGACAAAAAAATGACACATGAAAGTTCATATTTTACAAAGAGTTAATGTGCTATTTTGTTTTTTAAAAATTAGTGAATAGTCGTAAAAAAGTGTGTAATATTCATGCACCTTAACTGTTCTCCCAACTCAAAAAACTATAAATATGAAATTATCATTAAAACAAAAGCTTATAGGCGCAAGCCTTTCTGCTGTTGTTGTGATGGCAACAGCACTTACTTGGTTGTCGGCTGGTCAATTATTTGATCAGACTCGTTCAGGTGTCTATTCACGTGCGCAAAGTCTTAGTACTACTGCGTCAGAGGGAATTTCTGATTGGGTCAATATCCGTAAAGATATTGCCACTGCGTTCAACGATTACTCGACCGAGCAAGACGTTGTTCCTTTCCTACAACAAGCTCGCAAGGCTGGTGGCTTCGATGACATCTTCCTTGGTACACCAAACGGTGATATGTACCGCTCTCATCCGGAGCGTAACCGTGCTGATTACGACCCTCGCACACGTCCTTGGTACAAGGATGCTGATGCAGCGGGTAAGCAAATCATCACCGCCGCATATCAAGACGCAATCACGAATGCACTACTTGTGACCATTGCTGAGCCAGTAATGAAAAATGGTCAGTTTGTTGGTGTTGTTGGTGCGGACGTACTGATCGATCAGCTTATCAGCGATGTGATTAACTTAGATGCAGGTGAAAACGCGCATGCGATGCTAATCGACATGAATGAAGGCACCTTCTTAGCGCATCCAGATAAAAGCTTGACGCTTAAGCCTATCACCAGTGTTCTAAAAGATTTTTCAGAAGAGGCAATTGAGCGCGCCGCCGATGAAGGTCGTATCGAAGATACGGTAATCAAAGGAAAAGAGAAGCTTTACTACTTCAATAAAGTTCCTGGTACGCATTGGATGTTTGCGATTGAAATGGATCGCGCAACAGAAGAAGCAGGTCATGCGGTATTGCTACGAGATCTATTGTTCACTGCTGTGGCGATCACGATTGTGGTTATTCTTGCAGTTTCTTGGCTAGTTGGTTTCTTGTTCCGTGACTTGAACCGCGTATCAAATGCACTGGAAGAAATTGCATCTGGCGAAGGTGATTTAACGCAACGCCTAGAACCACGCAGTGATGATGAAGTAGGTAAACTGGCGGAAAACTTCAACCGTTTTGTTGGCAACATGCACACAATGGTTACTAAGCTTAGCCACGTATCTTCTGCGCTTTCAGAGCAAGCACGCACGACAGCACAGCAAGCTGAGGAGCGTAGTCAGCGTATCTCTTACCAGCAAGATGAAATCAACATGGTGGCGACGGCTGTGAATGAAATGGCAGCAGCGACACAAGAAATTGCAGGTAATGCTGATAGCACGGCAAGTAACTCAGAAGAAGCGGTTCAAGCTTGTTCACACGGTTCAAGCCAAGTAACTCAAACGCAAGGTTCTATTCAGAACTTAGCGCAAGAAGTTCAAGTTGCTACTGATGTGATTCAAGAGCTAGAAGCACACGGAAATAGCATCAATACGATTCTATCAACGATTCAAGGCATTGCAGAGCAAACGAACCTACTTGCACTTAACGCGGCGATCGAAGCGGCACGTGCAGGTGAGCAAGGCCGTGGTTTTGCTGTGGTTGCAGATGAAGTCCGCGTATTGAGCCAACGTACTCATGCTTCAACGCAAGAGATTCAAGAAACTATCGAGATGCTACAAGGCACAACAGCCAAAGCGGTCGGTATTATGGGTGACAGTCGTCGTCTAGCTGATACCAGTGTTGATGATGCCAATGCGGCTGCAGCGAGCTTGACGCAAATCCACACTGCTGTTGAGCGTATCAGTGATATGGCAACGCAGATTGCTTCAGCAGCAGAAGAGCAAGCATCGGTAACCACTGAGATCACTCGTAACACTGAAGGTATTCGTGACGTGTCTAACGAGTTGTCAGTCGAAGCTCATCAAGCAGCAGAACAAGCTGCTCACCTGTCTGAGCTATCACACGAACTTGAACAAGAGATTCAACGCTTTAAGCTGTAATCTTGTCTCAAGCTAAGCAAAAAAAAGGAGCCATCTGGCTCCTTTTTTGATCGCTATTAAGCGTGAAGTATATTACAGCCAGAACTCACTGATGGGTTGCTCTTCACTGTAATGATGGGCGATTTGCGCTTGCAGTAGCTCTGCGGTAGCAATTGCATCGGTTAATGCATGGTGAGGCGTATAGTCTGGCAGCCCATAACGGCGTCGAGATTGCGCTAGCCGAACCGATTCTGGTTTTTTCCCTTTTAAACGCTCCCAGAGAGAGCCTGAACGTTTCTGTTGAATCGTTTCTTCAAGGTGCAGCGTATCTAAAACAGGAAACTCAATACCTTCCCCTAAACGGCTTTTGAGCGCTTTATCCAGAAACTCTCTCTCGATACGACGGTAATGAACAACAATGATTTTCCCGCTTAAGGATGGTAGCAGCTCGCTTAAGATATCGCCTAAGTCAGGTGCATCGATCAATTCGCTGTGAGTAATACCGTGTATAATGACTGAATCTTCATCGAGTGCACGCTGTGGACGTACCTTCCAATGACGCGAGTTACGTAGGAAAATTCGCTTCAGGTTAAACGGCACCAAACCAATAGTAATGATGTCATGTTTTTCAGGATTCAAACCCGTCGTTTCGAAATCTAACGCCACGAACTCCACCTCAGATAACGGTGTTTCTGGAGCAGGCGGCTTGTTGCTATAAAACGCAATTAAATTCTCATCCTTCGCCATCTCCAGCTTTTGTTCAAACTTCGTTGGCCACTGAATGGTTGGCTTCTGAAAGAGCTTTTTAATCATGCTAAACCTCACTTAAAGCTCTTGTTCGCTTGGTAGCGGAACTTAAGGAAATTTTGACCATTGCTTAGGATCTGGAATGCATCCTTTAGGTTGCGACGTTCAAACTCAGAGAGGTTTTCCGGTTCGATATTGTTATCAGGCTCAATGCCTAGTTCCACATCCGTCGCTTGGTGACGAATACGTACCATGGAAATAAATTCTAACGCGTCTTTTAAGTCTTGTGCTCGACCTTTTGGCAAAATGCCAGCATCAATAATGTCGTCAAGACGCTCAAACGAGTTCTGTGCACGTGAACCAACCGCCAGAGAGTGAACGCGAATTAAGTCGACCAGAGGAGCAGTACCGCGACGTTTGAGGTTGATGGAGTTGTTGTGTCTGCCATCTTTTTCCATCACGAAGTCTTTAAAGAAGCCCAGAGGTGGTGTTCTGTTTAGTGCGTTACGAGCCAAACACGCTAAGAAGCGGTTGTTCTTTCGAGCGCGACGAACAATAAAGCTAGTTAACTGTTCTGCCCATTTTAAGCGGCCATAGACGCCATCCAAGTCGAAAAAGATGGAGGCGTTGAGTAGTGCTTTCGGGTTCGGGTTATCAATCCAGTCAGCAAAACACTCTTCCCACTCTGAACGAGTCATGCGCCATAGTGGGTTGGTTGCCATAATATCGCCTGTGCAATATTTGTAGCCACAGGCATCTAACCCATCGCTGACGTATTTTGCTAGGGCTTCGAAGTATTTACCATGTTTCTCTTCTTGATAAGTCTCATCTAGAATGATGGCGTTATCTTGGTCAGTTACCAACAGTTGCTCATCTCGCCCCATTGAGCCAAGTGCAAGGAAACAATAAGGAATTGGCGGTGGGCCAAGCTCTTCTTCTGCCATTTCTAGCAGACGCTGTTTGAAGCTTCGGCCAATGACCGACATCGCGCTACCCACCATGTGAGAGTTGGCATCTTCATTGACCAAACGCACGAAGCTGCTTTTTACTTCTTCGGCAACAACGGCTAAATCTTCGATAGTCTGTTGTTGGAAAATACTACTCACCAACAACAACGAATTCTGAGATTCATAACGAACAATGTCGGTGGTTTCGATAATACCGATTGGTAATTGGTTTTTTACCACTGGTAGGTGATGTACGTTGTAACGCAGCATCGTTAACATTGCTTCATAGATGTAAGCGTTGTGGTCAAGAGACATGACCTCCGTGGTCATCACACTAGACACATCGTCCTGTGGGGACAAACCTTCAGCTAACACACGGGTACACAAGTCACGGTCAGTAATGATACCAAGTACTGGGGACTGTGGATCGTCTTCGTCACGAACGAAGTCTGGGTCGACGATAAGTAAAGCCGATACGTTGTCATTCGCCATTTGCTGCGCGGCTTGCTGGATTGTCTGACCACGATCAATCGTATGAGCATCGCCAGTCAGCAAGGTTTTCACTTTCGACGTCGTCAGGTCATTGGCGTCTTTGTTTTCTGAAATGGCTTGGCGTAAACGAGCGCTATTTTCAACTTCAACAAAATCCGCAAAGGAGTCAAAGTTATCGTAAATTTCTTGGAAAATGTCACCAGGAATACAGTAGAGCAGGGTATCCTCAATGGCTTTTACCGGAAAGCGGACTTTGTTATTGGTGAGCATGCCCATCTGGCCAAATAGGTCACCTTCGTCAAGGCGATTATACAGCTCACCTTTGCGTCGATAAACTTCAACAACACCGCTTCGCACCACGTATAAATCTTGGATATAGTCTCCAAAATGGATGATGGGGGTATCTTCTCGGTAGTACGAGATTTCGACACTCTCTGTCACCTTGTTTAGTGTTTCTTCAGGGAGTTCATTGAACGGGGGATACTTGGCGAGAAAGTTGTAAATCTCGAGAAGTTCTGCATCCATCGAAGGCGCCTTTTAGTTCGCAAATAATAAAGTAATCTTAACTTAGTTTTAAAACAGAGTCTTATCTGAACCGCGATTTTCGTGCTCAGTCATAAGATTCTGACATATCGCACGATAAGGGAGCTTCATTTTTACTACTATATGGTCACCTCAATTGAAAAAGACGTCGTCGATATGTTTTCTTCGTGATGACTGATTAGATCTTTGGCTGTTTCAGATCGTTATCACGTCTTTAGATTAAGCTATTCTTCTTGAGCCAAGTAGCTCAGGCGATGGAATACAGTGTTTAGATAATTCTCATGAAAGGAAGTCGAATGATGAGAAATTTATTGCTTGTTTCTTTAGCTGCTTTGCCGGCGATATCAAGCGCAGCGGTCATGGACCAAGCAGAAAAATTTGGGTACGAACACATTAATTTGGATGTTGGTGCCGGAACGACAAACGAAGAATGGTTAGATAACTCTAATGCGACCACAGTTGGACTCGGTGGTAACTATTTGTTTACTGAGAACTGGTTGTTTAATGTTGATTACTCAGCGCAGTTTTTCCATCCGGATGATTTTACTCTTCGTATTGACCGCCTTTTGTTTGGTGGTGGTTACCGTTACGGAGTTACAGAGCAATTCGATATCTACGGGATATATGGAATAGGCGCAATCAAAGCGAAAGCGACGGACGACAAAACGGATAATACGTTGTCTTCCGATAGCGAATTGATTCAAGCTGTAACTGTTGGGGTGAATTACTTGCTCAGTGAAAAGCTTATTGCGACAGCTGAAGTGGAGTTGAACCGTAGTGATATCGTTGATGAGAACAATTTTAAGATCGGTCTTAACTACCAATGGCATAAAGTCATCGGCACTGGTCTTTTTTATCAGTTTAGAGATACTGATTACAGCGGTGAAAGCTCAGATTACGTCAATGAAGTAGGGCTGAGTTTGAAGTTTGTCTACTAGATCGGACGGGGTCGTTTTTGGCGTTAAGTTAAAACAAAAAAGGTCAGCTTATGCTGACCTTTCCTTTTAACAAAGTATGCGACAGTCGATTATAAAACCGCTGCAATGCCTTTACACAGAGGGCCCATATTTGACTTCGTCATACCAGCAACACTGATTCGGCCAGAACCGACAATGTAAATACCGAACTCTTCTTTAAGGCGGTTAACTTGCTCTTTAGAAAGACCAGAGAAAGAGAACATACCATTTTGACGTTCGATGAAACTAAAGTCTGCGTCCACACCCTCTGCTTTTAGTGTCGCTACAAATAGTTCACGCATTTCTTGAATACGGTCACGCATTTCTGCTACTTCAGCTTCCCATTCCGCACGCATTTCGGCGTTGCCAAGAATGTGAGTCACGACAGCGCTGCCGTGTGCAGGTGGGTTAGAGTAGATAGAGCGAATAATGGCTTTAACTTGAGAAAATGCGGTTGTTGCGACTTCTTCTGACTCAGCTACTAACGTGAAGGCACCTACGCGTTCATTGTATAGGCCAAAGTTTTTCGAGAAAGAGCTCGCGACTAGGATTTCTTTGTTGTACTTAGCAAAAGTACGAAGACCTGCAGCATCTTCTTCCACACCTTTAGCAAAGCCTTGGTAGGCGAAGTCGAACAGAGGAAGCAATTTCTTCTCTGCGATAAGTTTCGCCAATGTTTCCCACTCTTCAGCCGTAGGATCGATCCCTGTAGGGTTGTGACAGCAGCCGTGTAGAAGCACGATGTCGCCTTCAGATGCAGATTGCAGATCATTTAGCATCGCATCAAAGTCTTTGTCTTTTGTTTCAGCATTGTAGTAGCTGTATTGTGCCGTTTCGATACCAGCAGCAGTAAATACACCGTTGTGGTTCGCCCATGTTGGGTTGCTGATCCAGATCTTTACATCGCCTAGTTGACGTTTAATGAACTCGCCGGCAACACGTAGTGCACCAGTACCACCCGGAGCTTGAGCTGTTTTAGCACGTTTTTCGTTTACAATTTCTGCATCAGAGCCGAAAAGCAATTTTTGCACTGCAATGCCGTACTCTGCTGTGCCTTCGATGGTTAGGTAAGATTTGGTTTTTTCAGTTTCAACAAGTGCTGCTTCAGCTTTCTTTACTGTCGCAAGAACGGGAGTTTCGCCTTGCTCGTTTTTGTAAATACCTACTCCAAGGTTAATTTTGTCTGCGCGAGCATCTTTTTTAAACTCTTCAGTAAGGCCAAGAATAGGGTCAGCCGGAGCGGCAACTACTTTTTCAAACATAATCTTCATCCATGTTAATCGAAGGGGTGTGCTAACATTTATACCTTTCAGCAAAATTGGTTACAACCGTTACTGAAAAGAAAACCTAAAAAAGTTGCGATTTGAAACAGAATTCTAACATAACTAAAGTTTTTGCCATGAAAACGTTTGGTAGGCACAGAGTTTGAAGGGCATTTATGCCATGATTGGAGAAGTTTTGTACACATCCCAATCGTTTCAATTCAGTGCTTTGCGTTAACGCGTTTATAGTTGTCTAGTGAGGATTTGTTGAGACAAAAACGCCCCACCAAAGGTGGAGCGTTTACTGTTAGAAGTATGGATATCGGTTGGGGTTATTTCTTCAGATTGATTTCCGACTCAACCGCATTGGTTTCGATGTCAGGGTTAGAAGAAAGCTTTTCAGTCGCCCAGTCATTCATATGCTTTAAGATCGCTTTTAACGCGTGCTTTTCGGTTGGTACTTCTGTCTTTTCAACTTCAAGTTTTTGCTTCGGATGCGTACCCGTCGCATCTTCCGCAACGTGTAACCAATCTGGGTGCCAGTAATAAGGTTGGCCGGAAGGAGAGCTCCAAGAATGTACGCCGTTGGATTCACCTTTGTATTTAATATCTTCTTCGTTGTATTTCGCCATTATTGTTTTCTCTCATAATCCATGAGTTGAGGTGTGCATCACCATTACTATTTAAATGTAACAGATGTAATGAAAATTAATGTGATAACAATCGACTTATTTTGCCCTTTGAACGCTATAGAAGATGCGTACTTCTCATTCAGAAGAATTTACTATTTGGCAGGTTTTAGCTTTATTTGTGTTTAAAGCATACAACGATGGATTCGCCTACCTAATGCTATTCTTGAACGGTGATAGAGCCTAAACTACTCGTCATTCAAGTGTTTGAGAATCGCCGCTTTTGCATGCTCTTCTGTCGCTGTTTCTCCATCAGGGAGTTCAAGGTCAGCCTTTTTGTGTTCACCCAAAGCATCTTCAGCGATATGCAGCCAATCAGGATGCCAATAATAAGGGGTGGTACTGCCAGGATGGTCTCAACTATGTACACCTTTATGTTTTCCGCGATACGAGAGATCGTCCATTGTAAAAACTTTCATCGCTTCCTCCTGATTTAAAGACCGTAGCTCGAAGTGAGTTTAACGAACTCAGTCCAACGTAAAACCTTGGCTTTTAGGTATTGCAAAGATGTGAGGCAATATGTGTGTAACAGTCAAAGTATGGGATATAAACGCTCACTTCGTGGCTGAAATATCTATTATAAGCTTGATAAATTACGTTGCTAAATTGAATACTCCCATATCAGAATGCTGGCGCGAAGTATGCTATGGTGCGGCTGTAAGTGAAATGAGGGAAACATGAACCGATACCGTCAACTGGCTGAGCTGTTCAAAACGCAGATTCAGCAAAATACTTGGAGAGCAGGGGAAAAGCTGCCATCAGTGCGTGTAACAAGCCGAAACCATTCTGTCAGCGCAGGTACGGTATTACAAGCTTATCAGCTGCTCGAAGCACAAGGTTGGGTCGCAGCGAAACCTCAGTCTGGATACTTTGTGACTGCGGAGTTGGACCGCTTCGAACCGAGTTCTCCAGCCACTTCCGTTTATCGCTCCAGCATCAACGATGAACTTTACGACTACCTCAAAAATCAGGCCTCATCGAATGCGGTGAAGTTTGGCTCCGCGTTTCCAGACCCAGCATTGTTCCCATTAGAAGCGCTAAACCGCAACCTAGCCAGCTCAGGCAGGAAGATGGGGGCAGAGACGTTATTGGATAACTTGCCGCCGGGCTGTGAGTCTCTACGCCGTTTGATTGCTCAACGGTACATCCAACAAGGTATGGTGTTTACCCATGATGATGTTGTCGTTACTTCTGGCGCATTAGAAGCGTTGAATTTGAGCCTTCAGGCCGTGACCCAGCCTGGAGATACTGTTGTAGTTGAATCACCGACGTTTTATGGCGCACTTCAAGCGATTGAACGTTTAGGTCTAAAGGCGATAGAAATAACGGTGGATCCGTTAACTGGACATTCAGTGGATCAAATTGAAGCGACTTTTGCCGACAATGATGTTCGCGCATGTTGGTTAATGACTAACTTTCACAATCCAACAGGAACCTTATTAAGTGACGGGCAGAAGCAACGTATCGTCGAACTGGCTGATAAATACGATGTGTACTTGATCGAAGATGATGTGTATTCAGAGCTTTATTTTTCTGAAAAAAAGCCAAGCTCACTTAAAGCTTTTGATACACAAGAACGCGTGTTGCATTGTGGATCATTTTCAAAAAGCCTTTGCCCTGGCTATAGGCTGGGCTGGGTGGTAAACAAACGCTTCAATGAGCAACTTCAAAAGCTGCAACTTATCTCGACGTTGTCAGGCAGTGCACCAATCCAGCAGGGTATCGCGCATTACTTACAAAACGATAGTTATGATAGCCATCTTAGAAAACTGCGAAAGAATCTTGAGCAGCGGCAATTGGCGTTTATTGAACTGGTTGATAAGTACTTTCCCCAATCGATTCGTTACACGCAACCGGAAGGCGGCTATTTTCTTTGGATAGAACTGCCGAAAACAAAGTGCGGAAAAGCGATTTATCAAAAGTTATTGGAAGCGAACATCACTGTAGCATTTGGTCAGTTGTTTTCTGTCGCTCCAAATTATGAGAACTACCTGAGGCTTAATACATCGTTACCTGTAAATGATGAATTAGAACAAGCCGTGAAGACGGTCGGAGAATTACTTCATTAGCCAACTGTTTACCTGTTTTTTGCTCAAACTGTATCAGTGGACGATACCGAAGCTGTGTTTCAATCATGGGCAGACAACCATTTAGGTTAGGAGCCGTAATGAAAAAGCAGTTGGTAAAGCATGAACTTAGGTTGATGGGTGTTGCTATTTTTAGCGCATTTTTGTTGGTGTTTGCACACTTGATATTGGCGAAATCTTTCTCTCATATGGTTTGGACGGAATACACTGCTGCCGTTATCCCATTTGTGATGTTTGGCTTGTGTGTGGTTGGAGTAAAATACGCAGCGCGAGCAGATGAGGATGACGACGAAGATAACAACTAGAGTGCATACACCGGTTGCTAGAAAATCATTCGTACAAAAGAAAAGACCTCCACATGGGAGGTCTTTTTAATTCAATATCACTAAAAAGTGATTAGAAGTTCGCAGAGCGAGGAGTACGTGGGAATGGGATCACGTCACGAACGTTGCCCATACCAGTTACGTAAGATACTAGGCGCTCGAAGCCTAGACCGAAGCCTGCGTGTGGCACTGTACCGTATTTACGTAGGTCGCGATACCAGCTCATGTGTTCAGGATCGATACCCACTTCACGCATACGTGCATCTAGAATGTCTAGGCGCTCTTCACGCTGAGAACCACCGATGATTTCGCCGATGCCCGGTGCTAGAACGTCCATCGCTGCAACTGTTTTACCGTCATCGTTAGCACGCATGTAGAATGCTTTGATGTCTTTCGGGTAGTTCTTAACGATTACAGGTGCTTTGAAGTGTTCTTCAGCAAGGAAACGCTCGTGCTCAGAAGACATATCGATACCCCATTCAACTGGGAATTCGAACTCACGGCCTGAATCAAGAAGGATCTGGATTGCGTCAGTGTAGTCAACCTGCGCGAAGTCAGAAGAAACGAACTGCTCTAGACGAGTGATTGCTTCTTTGTCGATGCGTTGAGCGAAGAACTCAAGGTCATCGCGACACTCTGCAAGCACTGCTTTAAACACGTACTTGAGCATGTCTTCAGCCAGTTTCGCTACATCATCCAGTTCTGCGAACGCAACTTCAGGCTCAACCATCCAGAATTCTGCTAGGTGGCGGCTTGTGTTTGAGTTTTCAGCTCGGAAAGTAGGGCCGAAAGTGTAAACTTTGCTTAGCGCACAAGCGTAAGCTTCTGCGTTTAGCTGACCAGATACGGTTAGGAACGTCTCTTTACCGAAGAAGTCTTCGTTGTAGTCCACTTTACCAGCGTCAGTGCGAGGAAGGTTTTCCATGTCTAGCGTAGATACGCGGAACATTTCACCAGCGCCTTCAGCATCTGAAGCCGTGATCAACGGCGCAGATACCCAGAAGTAACCTTGCTCGTGGTAGAAGCGGTGGATTGCTTGAGATAGGCAGTTACGTACACGTGCTACTGCACCGATTACGTTTGTGCGCGGACGTAGGTGCGCAACTTCACGTAGGTACTCGATTGAGTGACGAGTTTTTGCCATTGGGTAAGTTTCAGCATCTTCAACCCAACCAACCACTTTAACGTCAGTGGCAGCAAGTTCGAAGTCTTGACCCTTTGCAGGAGATTCAACAATCTTACCAGTTACTTCAACAGAGCAGCCAGTCGTTAGCTTTAATACTTCGTCTTCGTAATTATTAAGATTATTTGGGACCACGGCCTGAATCGGGTCGAAACAAGAGCCGTCATATATGGCAAGGAAAGAGATTCCAGCTTTGGAATCACGACGTGAACGGATCCAGCCACGAACAGTCACTTCGCTGTCTACTGCTAGCTGACCTTTCAATACGTCTGATACAGGCGCGTAAGTCATGTTTTCAATATTCTCCATTGAGGTAAAAATTCAACTCAACGCTTACTTAAACTACTTGTCTGATAACATTTTTGTTCAAAAAACAAGCTAAGCGCTGAGTTGGGTAGTATTTTACAGATTCAACGAGACATATTACCTGTCAATTCGCTCGCATCAACCTTTATATTCGTTTTGATGGGGAGAATCTCTCTATTTATTCACTCTTTTGTGCTATGAAAGTGTGAATTGGTTTAGTAATTGCTCTAAACGTTCGGATAGATGCTCTAAATCAACACTAATATCACGCGTGTGCGATGCCGATTGCGATGTGTCGTTAGCATGCAGTGTGATCACATCTATTTTAGATTGAATATGCTGACTTACATCAGATGTGGTTTGCGTCTGGTTTTGGATATCTTCTGCATGTCTGAGCACTTGGCGCATTTCGTCAATAACGTTATGCATTGTGGCTGATAGTGCCTCGACATCGACAGAGCGTTGATGAGCAAACTGGCAGACGGTATCAACAGAAGTTAATGACTCTTCACTTCCTTGCTGGAATTGAGAAATGATATGTTCAATATTACCAGTGGCTTCAGCCGTCCTAGAAGCCAGGTTACGCACTTCTTCCGCGACGACCGCAAAACCGCGTCCTTGCTCTCCGGCACGGGCGGCTTCGATAGCAGCATTCAACGCGAGCAGATTGGTTTGTTCTGCAATACCCTTAATAACCACAAGAATGGACGACACTTCTTCGGTTCTTTGATTTAGAGAGCTGATTTTTTCCCGTACGGTATCAATGTTACTTACTAGTTGTTTGATGTCTTCACTGACGTTGTGTGCTTGGCTTGCACTATGAGTGGCGACATCAACGGTGTGATTGACCAAAACAGTAGCGTTGTTAGTCGAGTCCTCAACCGCAGTTTGTTGCTGCAACATATCGGTGATATTACTTTGTACTTCGTTGGTCTCTAGCTGTTGGTTATTGGCCGCTTTATCTGTGGACTGCGCGACAGCAGTTAGTTTACTCGCGGAGTCGGCAAGTGAGTGAGAGGTGTCTTGCACACGTTCTAAGCTTTCGGAGACCGTGTCCATGAATGAATTGATGGCTGTAGAAAGTTGGCCCACTTCATCCTGTTGGTGATGCATCAGTCGTTGAGATAGATCTTTACTATGGCTCACATTCGACATGAATTTCGACGTTCTTTGAATTGGTCGTACAATGACTTTCTGAATCAAACTCATCGTTATGATGAAGCCCACAAATGCGATTACGGCCATTATTCCCATCGCAAACATTGCCTGTTTACTGATCATTGAATTGACATGATTCATGTTGTATTCCAAGCGAATCGCGCCCAACACTTCTCCTGCTGGTGCAACGTGGCAAGAAACGCAGTTGGTGCCACGGTAATTTTCGCTCGATTTCATTGGTAGTGCGACTACTAACCCTTTGCCCCAATCGGCTGAGATTGGTTCAATCACCAGTTCACCATTCAACGCTCGTTGATCAATATCATCGACAGGCTGCTGGTTTTGTTGCCCAGGTCCGTAAAGTTTGGTCACAGTATCAGCTCGCAACACGCGAACTGCTTCAATGCCTTCTTGGGCCAGGGCCTTTTGACGTAAGGTTTCTTTTTGCGACATGGTGCCCGTAAGCATCATCATATTTAGGCTATCGAAATAATTACTAGCCTTATCATGGAGTTGTTCACTAAGAACATCATTGATTAAGGTTTTTTGTTGATGGTATTGGTAAGCCGTAGAGGCAGCTAGAACGCAGCTGAAGACAGCAATTAACGCCAGTAAGAGCTTAAAAGTGATAGTTGAGCGCATAAATTTATAAGTGTAATTGGAACGAACTGCACAATATTAATGTGCACAAATGCGCACTGCGAACAACGAAATGAATGATTGTGACCCCACACATGTTGGGGATATGTAATTGTGATGTGAGTGCTGTGTAATCAAATGTTTGGCGCGTGACAGAAATACGGCGCTTTGGTGTGAGTGATAGCAAAGAGGCCAGGAACCAGCGGAAGTTTTTGCTACGCTTGTATGGGGTAACGCTTGTCTCTTGGCAGCGAATTCCTTAGTATTGCCTGTCTTTTTAAAGCCTGAGAATCAAGATGAAAACAGAATTATACAAAGAGTTTATGTTCGAAGCAGCACACCATTTGCCACACGTACCAGAAGGTCACAAGTGTGGTCGTTTGCACGGACACTCTTTCCTTGTTCGTCTTTATGTAGAAGGTGAAGTTGATCCACATACAGGTTGGGTAGTGGATTTTGCAGAGATCAAAGCTGCATTTAAACCAATTTACAATCGCTTAGACCATTACTACCTAAACGACATTGAAGGGTTAGAGAACCCGACTAGCGAAGTGTTAGCAAAATGGATTTGGCAGCAGCTTAAGCCAAGCTTACCACTGCTAAGTAAAGTCGAAATCAAAGAAACGTGCACAGCGGGTTGTATTTACAAAGGCGAATAAGTCACTTTCTATTGAGCATTAAACAAAGGCAAGCGAGAAGCTTGCCTTTGTTGTGTCTGAATGGCCCAATTTTGATTATGCTTCACCAGCTAGCTTAATGGGTGTCGTAGAATCCATTCTTTTTCATTATCACCCAATGTTGTTTCCTCTGTATTAATGAATCCGCACGCATCAAGAAAACTGATAGCGTATTGCTGACTTTGTGGGACAGTGGCGCAAAGAGAGGTGCTTTTAGGGTTAATGGTATACGCATAAAGGAACAGTTTACGCAATGCCTCACTCCCAACCCTTTGACGTTGGAAACGTTGATCAATCATCAAGTATTTAAGCTCCAGTTCGTATCGTTTAGCAAACGGCGCATGTTGGGAGAAACCTTTATCGATAACAAGATAGCCTACTAATAGGTCATCAGAATAAATCGTAAAGAACGCCTCTGACTTACTGCGTTTTTGGTAAGCCATTTCAAACGGTGTAAAAAATCCTTTTTGCTCTTCTTGCACATCCAATTGCATCAAACTTGAAAAATCTTTCAGTTTGGTGGGTTTAATCGCAATCATCGCTCAATCACAAATTGGCGGCATACCGTTATGCCACCACGAGTTTTTATAGAGTATTAAATCTATTTTAAGTAACTAACCGAGTGAAGAAAAGCTAGCAATGAAGAGGGTAATAATAACCTTGGTGAATATAGGCGCCCAATGTTGTGAGTAAGTGAGCACTGTCTGCCGTTTCTACGCCTTCAACAATGACCGTGCAGCGATACGTATTGCCCATAGCAATTAACTGACGCAAGGTTTCTATCTTTTTATCATCAGATTTTAGGCCAATAACAAATTCTCGGTCGATTTTGAGGTAGTCAGGATTCAGCTTGCTGATAAGCGCCACATTATTATTGCCGGTGCCAAAGTCATCAATACTGATTTTACAATCCAGTGCTTTTAGTTTCGCGACATTGCCATAAATCTCAGAGGTATAATACATCGATGCATTTTCTGTGATTTCGATTGTCAGCAAACGGCAATCCCGATTAGATAGCTCTCTATATAGGATTGAAAAGTTACGCCCTCGCAGCAAAGAAGGACAAACGTTAATGCTGATAGGGATGGGCAACGCTTTTTGTTTGGTGTAGATGGAATCAATCACCAGTAAGGTATGAGTTAGCAGCAATCCATTGCGGATCAGTGTTTCAATAAACCGTTGCGTATTTTTTACCTTAAACCGGGAGAGGGCTTCGTAGTGCACAATCTTTTGTGCCGAAGTGTTATAAATCGGTTCCAGTTTTATTTTGAATTGTCGAATTGCGCACAAGTAAGCCATAAAGGCTTGTAGGGAGCGGTGACGCAGTATAATGAGAAAAAGTAAGCTCAGTAGAATGATACTTTGAAACGGTCCAGAGATGTAATACACCTCTTTATAGCCACTATTCTTTACGTGATAATTGAAAAAGCGTTCATTGGTGTTACCAATCTCTAACGACGTTCCGGTATTCGTTGATAGCTTCATACCGGAAAGAAAAAAACGTGAAATATGATTTTCAACATTGTCGGATAAGTTAATGTTTTTAACACGAACCAAAACAGTTGCGTTATTTAAGTCAAATGATTGGGTCGTGTAATTGTTATTGTTACTCCACTCTTCAAAGGCTTTTTTGCTGACAGGGACAACGGTTTCTGGAGTGACTAAGCATCGAATATTGAAACGATCTAGCATCATGCTCGATTCCACCAACTTCACATTATCAAATAGCGACTTCAGTTCGCTTTCATTAGCAAAGCAACTCCTGCGGGAAAGGCTCTCTGCAATTTCGAAGGCGTTATCCAGATAATTATGTTTAACGATGCTGTTTATCGCGTAGTAACAGATAGCAAAGAAAATGATCGCAGTGATCAACACAACCCACATCGCTTCTGAATAGATCTTTTTGTTACGCAGGCAAATACGAAGTGCTTTTCGAAGACTATTGGTTGTGTATTGATTGATCTTCTGTTGATGTTCGATGCCATTCTGGTGGTTGTTTTGCATAGTAAAAGGGATGAAGTATCCGGTCCGGTGAATGTTTTCGATAATGTTTTTGTTAGTGGTTAAGTGTTCTTCCGTGAGCTTGCGAAATTTCTTTCTTAGAGCGGCCACCGCGTTTTTAAAGCCATTTTCAGGCAGTGTCATTTTGTATTGTTGAGTGATTTTGCTTTCTATTAACCGCTGACTAATCGGCGTATTTAAACTGCCGTATGTGGCGATAGTTGACAGAATGGCGTACTCATTTGGGTTGACAGGAATGGAGTGGTGGAGTGACTGATTGAGCTCTAGAGATATTTCGTTTTCGGACAAGCAAACGCAGATTTGGTTTCCAATTTCAAACCTAATCATGTGTTGATGTGCTCCAAGTTTAATTTTTGGCTACGTTATCAATAAAGCTAGGGAAGAGATGTGATTTTTTACTGAGATATCCATAATATTTGGATATATTCAACGTTTTAGTTTTTTTTTACTTGTCCTGATAACGCATTTTCCTGGGTTTTTTAGGTATAAAAAAACCCGAGCATAAACTCGGGTTTTGATTGGTATTCAGAAAGGCGTGTTAGCAAATCACTTTGATTGCTAGACCACCTTGAGATGTTTCGCGGTATTTCGCGTTCATGTCTTTACCTGTTTCTAGCATGGTTTCGATAACCTTATCTAGAGAAACAGTTGGAGCTGAAGAGCGACGTAGTGCCATGCGAGTAGAGTTGATTGCTTTTACTGCCGCAATACCGTTACGCTCAATACATGGAACCTGAACCTGACCTGCAACTGGGTCACACGTTAGACCTAAGTTGTGCTCCATCGCGATTTCTGCTGCCATACATACTTGCTCTGGGCTACCACCCATAAGCTCAGCAAGGCCTGCTGCTGCCATAGAACATGCCACGCCAACTTCACCCTGACAGCCAACCTCTGCACCAGAGATAGACGCGTTACGCTTGTAAAGACCTCCGATTGCGCCAGAAGCTGCAAAGTAACGGATGTAATCTTTTTCAGTCACAGTTTGGATGAACTTATCGTAGTAAGCCAGTACCGCAGGGATGATGCCACACGCACCGTTAGTTGGTGCTGTAACAACGCGGCCACCTGCTGCGTTCTCTTCGTTTACTGCGAAAGCAAACATGTTTACCCAATCAACAACAGACATTGGGTCGTTTGTTGTCTTTTCTGAAGTAAGTAGCTGCTGGCGAAGTGCTGCTGCACGGCGAGGCACACGCAGTGGACCAGGCAAAATACCTTCTTCATTCATACCGCGATCCATACACTCGCGCATTGTGCGCCAGATGTTCGCGAAATAAGTACGAGTTTCTTCATCTGAATGAAGCGCATGCTCATTCTTCATGGTTAGTGCGCTGATGGACAATCCACTTTCGTGGCATTGGTTAACCAGTTCCTCTGCCGTTGTAAACGGGTAAGGTACTTTTACTGGGTTCTCAGCTTCTTTACCGAAATTTTCTTCATCAACGATGAAACCACCGCCGATAGAGTAGTAAGTTTTTGAGTACGCTTTTTCGTCATCAATCCAAGCGTGGATCTGCATGCCGTTTTCGTGTAGCTCTAGGTTTGTTTTGTGGAAGTTCATTCCACCTTCACGTGGGAACGATACTGTGTGACAGTGCATGCCAACGGGAAGGCGTTCAGTTTCTTCTACACGAGCAATAAAGCCCGGGATAGAATCGATATCAACTTTCTCAGGAGTGTTGCCTGCAAGACCCATGATGATAGCAATATCTGTGTGGTGACCTTTCCCTGTCAGTGATAGTGATCCATAAACGTCAACGGTGATTTTAGTGATGTCGCGCAGTTTTCCCATTGCACGAAGATCATCAATAAACTCTTTACCCGCTTTCATTGGGCCTACAGTGTGTGAGCTTGAAGGTCCAACACCGATTTTATAGATATCAAAAACACTAATCATATCGATTACCTCAGAAGAAAGCCTCCCAAGGGGAGTTGGGAGGCTTAATTTTATCGTTATATTTTTGGATTAATCATACTGCACTGGGCAGAGATGATTAAAGAGCGCCGTAGATTACAGAACTAATTGCAGCAAGACCACAGATTGCTGTGAAAATTTGCACAGGTGCTGAAGTTTTGTACTTAGCCATCGCAGGAACTTTTTGCATTGCGAAGATTGGCATCAAGAATAGGATTGCCGCAATCATCGGTGCACCCATTGTTTCAATCATACCTAGGATGCTTGGGTTAACGATAGCAACGATCCAAGTTGTGATTACAATGAAGATTAGAGACATCTTCTCGATCTTGCTTACTGGTGATTTTGAACGAGATTTCACTAGACCAACTAGACCTTCGTGCGCACCTAAGAAGTGGCCAAAGTAGCTAGAGGTGATCGCTGCGAAAGCAACCAATGGACCCATGTAAGAGATCAGTGGAGATTCATGCACGTTTGCTAGGTAAGAAAGAACAGAGATGTTTTGCTCTTGCGCTGTTGCTAGTTGCTCTGGAGACAGAGAAAGTACAACAGAGAAAACGAAGAACATAACAAAGCCCATCAGCATCATTGCTGCGCCACCAGTGATAGCGTCAGTTTTCTTAACTGCGTCATCACCATATACACGACGTTGCTCTTTAGAGAACTGAGAAATGATTGGGCTGTGGTTGAAAGAGAACACAATAACAGGGATTGCTAGCCAAACGATAGCTGGCATTGCACCCCAGTCAGGTGACACTTCCATCATTGAAGTGTTCCAACCAGGAATTAGGTATACAGACAGTGCTAGTAGGATGAACACGAGAGGGTAAACCATTGCTGAAGTTGCTTTCAGCATAAGCTCTTTACCGAATACTACGCCTGCTGTCATTGCAGCAATAAGTGCACCAGAAAGTAGCCAGCGAGGAATAGATTCCATGCCCATTTGGTTAACTAGGAAAGAGTCAACTGTGTTTGTGATACCAACACCGTAGATAAGTACGATTGGGTAGATAGCGAAGAAGTAAGCGAACGTAATAAGGTTTGCGCCAGTCTTACCAAAGTGCTCTTCTACTGTGTCGGTGATGTCCGCTTCAGGGTTTTTCGCAGAAAGAACGAAACGAGCTAAAGATTTGTGTGCGAACCAAGTCATTGGTGCTGCAATTAGGGCTAGGATTACTAATGGCCAGAAGCCACCTGCACCTGCTTTAATAGGAAGGAACAGTACACCTGCACCTACTGCCGTACCAAAAAGGGACAGACACCAGGTAAAGTCTTTGTAAGAAAACTTACTAGACGATTGTGCGGTAGAAACCGCAGAAGTAGTTGTATTCATTTTTTAGTTACTCATTTTGGGAACAGGAAATAAGTCGGGAGTAATTTTGCAAGATTTTACACTAGGAAAATTAGATCTAAATCATTTATTGCTTACGCTTATTGAATGATATGTCAAAAACCTGCTTTTTATCACGAAAATGATGTGCTACTCGTGATTTCTGCTAATGAGTAAAATTAGAAAAACTTATCAATAGGGCTGTTTGTATAAATTTATTTCACCGCAAGCGTTTGCGGTGAAAATGGAAAATTAATCTAATGTGAATGAATGTTTATGAAGCAACGTTTTATTAATATTGATGCGCATAATGATCGCGCCTATAAAAGCACCGATATCAACAACTGTTTAATGTGAAATAATATGTTTTTGCATTGATTCGATAATTTGTGCCGTCATGCCCCAGATGAAATGCTGTCTATATGGGATAGCAAATACACGATGACTGCTTCTTTTTAGGTCAAATTTGGTGCTATACAATTTTTTGGGGTTCAGAATATGGTTGGCAGGAACCTCAAAAACTGACTCTACTTCATTTGGGTCAATATGCGTTTTATATTCCGGAGAAACAAAAGCCAAAAAAGGTGTCACATTAAATTGACTAATCGTTGGTAGTGTAGGCAGTTGACCAAACACATGAATATGCTCATCTTCTATCCCAACTTCTTCTTTGGTTTCCCTTAAAGCGGTATTCACGAGCTGAATATCTTCCTGCTCATATTTGCCACCGGGAAAGCTGATTTGTCCCGGATGATGGCGTAAGTGGGCTGCACGCTTAGTCAGAATGACTTGTAACCCGTCATCGCGTTCCACAAAACCGATTAAGACTGCCGCATCTCTCAGGGACTTTTCTTTCATCCATTTCAGTCGTGCAAGGGACTCTTTGTGGTAGCCCGTTGGAAGCCGAAATTGAAAGTTCTGTAGTAAATGAGTTTTGTCGATAACCAAACTGAGTCCTTATTTATCGTGCCTAACCATTATTTATTATACTCAAAGACGGCAAAGCGTATGGCGTTATCGTTACTGGTTACCAAATAAAACATTCGCATTAAAGCACTCGCCAGCACTTTCCCTCTTTGTGTTGTGTGTCTCACTCTGCTTGAACATATTAATTTGAAACTTATAAGGTTATACACCATTCTTTATTTTAGGACGTCACTATAGGACAAGTATTGGCCAATGAAAGGGATTATTTTCACCGAGTTCATGGAGTTAGTAGAAGAGAAATTCGGTCTTGATGTGTTAGACCAAGTTCTCGATCTTTCTAACGATGAAGGTGTTTACACCGCTGTTGGTAGTTACGATCACAAAGACTTGGTTAAGTTGATCGTGAATCTCAGTAAAGTATCTGGTGTTCCCCCCGAGCAACTGCAAGAAGTGTTTGGAGAGTGCGTCTTTTTGAATTTACTTCGCTCCATTCCTAGTCACGCCAGTTTGCAACAGTGTGAAACGACGTTTCAATTTGTTCGCCATGTTGAAGACTTTATTCATGTCGAAGTTAAGAAGCTCTATCCTGATGCTAACCCTCCGCAATTTGATTTCATTAGTGAAAACCAATCCCAATTGGTATTTGACTACCACAGCGCAAGATGTATGTCTCACGTATGCTTAGGATTGATAAAAGGCTGTGCTGCGCATTTTGGTGAGGTAGTTCATATCAAACATCAAAACCAGTCAGAGGATGGCAGCAAAGTACGTTTTTGGTTAGAGGCTCAATAAGAACGATATGACGGGAAGTTCCTCATTAGAAAGGAAACTCAAACGAGAAGTTGCATCAAGAAAAGCAGCTGAGCAGCTGTTGGAACAGAAAAGCTTAGAGTTATATGAATCCAACCAGCAACTCAGTGTTGCATTGAAAAAGCTGGAGCTGAAATCTAAAAAGGATCTTCGTAAGTTTGAGTTTGAAGAGCAAATTGATGCGACGTTGATTAAGTTCGGTCGTACTTTTTTATCGAGCACGTTCGATGAAGCAATGATAGCGAGCTTTATTGAGCAGCTCACTTCTAACTCGATCATTTCTGCGGCTTACTTGTTTCTTGACGCTACAAAGCTGAGCTCATTGCGTCGTCATCACTTTGGTCACATACAGCTTCGTCATAACAACGAGATTTTCACCACTCCTAATTGGCAGGGAGAGAATTTGCATTTGCCAGTTATCATTGATGGGGAAACGGTTGGGGAGTTGATTTTCTCTGTGTTGCAAGATCAAATCGATCAGTCTTTTATTTCCAAACAGATGGAGCTCGTGTCTGACTTAGTTCATGGTGTTATTGGTCGACACTTAAGTTTAGAGCGAGAGGTCGAGCTGAGAAAGCGGGCTGAGGAATCAGAGAAAGCGACGAAGGAGTTTGTCGCCATGATTAACCATGAGCTGCGAACTCCTCTCAATGGCGTATTGGGTAGTGCGGAGTTATTGAGTCGAACCCAATTAGAAGAAGAGCAGCGTCAATACTTGAGCAATCTGACTCAATCAGGGGACTTATTGAGAGTTATCATTAATGATCTTCTTGATTTCAGTAAGATGAATGCCGGTATGATGGAAATCATACATAAAGTTTTTGCCTGGGAGGAGCTTGAAAAAGCCATCATGGGTGTATTTGCAGCTAAGGCTGCGGAAAAGCGCATCCATTTCTCTATCGACAAAAAGCTGGGGATTCCAGAATTTTTAGTCGGTGACTTAGAGCGCATTACACAAATTTTGGTTAACTTAGTGGGAAACGCGATTAAGTTTACTCACTTGGGTGGCGTCGTGTTACGGGTGGAATGGCTTAACGGCACGGCTTATTTTGAGGTTGAAGACACTGGTATTGGCATCCCAATAAAAGCACAGCCGTCACTCTTTGATCCATTTGTCCAAGTTGATCGCTCGGCGAAACGCAGCTTTGAAGGCTCAGGTTTAGGTCTCGCGATTTGTAAAAACCTCGTGGATTTGATGCAAGGTCAAATTAGCTTTGAGAGTGAAGAGCGCAAAGGGACAACTTTTAAAGTTGCTATTCCTCTTGAGGAAGGGCAAGCACAAGGCACAGCAGAGGGGGAATTGGTCACCATAGAGCGAAGCGATTTAGCAGGACGCTCAATATTAGTGGTTGATGACATCAGAATGAATCAAGTCATTGTTACTCAAATGCTGAAAAAACTCGACATTACACCTGATTTAAAAGCCAACGGCAAAGAAGCATTAGAAGCGGTGAAAAGTAAAGACTACGAACTGATATTCATGGACTGCCGAATGCCTGAAATGGATGGTTATGAGGCGACGATGTATCTGAGAGAGCGTGGCTTTACTCATCCTATTATTGCATTAACCGCTGGCACTACCATCGAAGAGCGTCAAAAGTGTATTGATTCAGGCATGGACGACATCCTCACTAAGCCGTACACCGCAACCGATATTGAACAGATTATGTGTAAGTGGCTTGAGCAGTAGACGCTGCCTCTTAAAAAGTATGTTTGTTGGCCAACGGCTAAAAGCTAAAGTACATGCAAATAAAATACACAAAAAAACGCACCACACTGGATAATGCCGATCATTTAACGATGTTTTTTGGGTCATTCTATCGAGCCTTGGCGAGACTAAGAATCTAGTAGCAGCACGCCGAGCGGGTAATGAAACAAATTTGACCACAAAGTGCTTGAATAGAAGAACCTGTATCACGCTCCTTCGTCGCTGTGCAGGGTGATGAGATACAGAAATATGCCACTCGCTGTTAAATGAGCGGCATTACCGTTCTGGAGGCGTTTTAGATTGTTTTCGTCAATAGCATTAAAGCGACGTTGTCCACGGTTGAAATCTACGATTGCAGCGCTGGTAAAATCTTTGAAAGCTTGTCCAACGTTTCTTGATACTCAGAGGCGCAATCGCTATCTGCCACGACGCCGCCGCCAGCCCAAGCGTAAAGTTTGTTTTGTTCCGCTACAAGAGTTCGGATAGTAATGCTGGTGTCCATACGACCATGGCGTGAAATGTAGCCAATACTGCCGCAATACGCGCTGCGTCGATGCGGCTCCAGTTCTTCAATGATCTGCATTGCGCGAACTTTAGGTGCGCCCGTAATTGAACCGCCTGGAAAACACGCTCGCAGCAAATCCGCAGGAGCGTATTGTTCATCCAAATTTGCACGAATGGTGCTCACCAAATGATGCACGGCAGGGAAGCTTTCAATATCGAACAGCTTTGGAACGTGAACGCTACCCGGTGATGCAACTCGACCAATATCATTACGCAGCAAATCGACAATCATCAGGTTTTCTGCCTGATCTTTTTCCGCTGTCTGCAAGTCATAGGCATTAGCGTTATCTTTCGTTGGATCTTCGCTGCGTGGTCGAGTACCTTTGATTGGTTTCGTTTCAATGACGCGATCTTTGAGCTCTAAAAAGCGCTCTGGAGAGATACTCAAAATCGAAGACTCAGGCATACGGATAAACGCTGAGAATGGCGCTTGGTTTGCGGACTCCAATTTCAGATACGCTTGCCACTCACTGCCTTGATACGGTGCGTTAAAGCGCTGCGCCAAATTGATCTGATAACAGTCACCGCTCAACAAGTATTCTTGCACCTGGTCAAAGCGAGTGGCGTAGCTCTCTTTCGTCATGTTTGACTGCCAATCACCAGACAAAGCGAAGTCAACGGTTTGTTCTGCTTTTTGCTCGTTTAACCATTGCCAAGCTTGCTCGATGTTCTGACCGACTAAGCATGCTTTTTTTAGCTGGTGGTCAACAACAACGGCCCATTCATACAGACCTACCGCCATATCCGGCGTGTTGAGGTCCTTTTCTGCCACTTCTGGCATCGTTTCTACGCGGCGACCTAAATCGTAACTGAAGTAACCGAGCGCACCGCCGACAAAAGGCAAATCCAATTCTTTATTTAACTCTACGTGAGGAAGCCACTGTTCTTGCAACTGATGAAGCAGCGCAAATGGGTCATCTTGAGTTGAATAGGCATTCGATGGTGTTTCAACTTGTGTGTTGTCGGCAGTGGTTTCTAACGTTGCAATTGGGTTGGCAACCAATACATCGAAGCGGCTATCGATATGCGTTTTTGATGCAGAACGCAGCAACATCGCCCAAGGTAGGTGTTGAATGCGAGAAAAAAGGTGAAGAGCAAACTCTGGTGCGTATTCCAGCGCTTTAAAATCAATGAATTGATTGTCCATGTTGTTCATTTGTGTAATTTGTGACAAAGAGATCGTTCACTGCATGGCATGTCATGGGCAGCAAGAGTATCATATTCCTCTGTATAGCCAAACTCCCTCTATTCATAGGGTTTTGAGATGGTTTACAAGTAGGCAACTTCAGCGTTTCGTGTGTCGATATCAGCCGTTCGACAATTGTTTATAAAAAACGAAGCTCAAAAGAGCAATAAGCTCAACAAACACGATTGAAGCCAAGCCAATAATGGAAGCATAACTATAACGAGGCATGTAATGACGGTAATACGCAAGCAGGATGTGATCAGCAGTGTCGCTGATGCGCTACAGTATATTTCTTACTACCACCCGCTAGACTTTGTTCAAGCTCTTGAAAAAGCCTATCACCGCGAAGAGAGTCAAGCCGCGAAAGACGCGATTGCTCAGATCCTAATTAACTCCCGAATGTCCGCAGAAGGTCACCGTCCAATTTGTCAGGATACTGGTATTGTGACGTGTTTCGTCAACATCGGTATGGGCGTGCAATGGGATTCGACCGACATGACGGTTCAGCAGATGGTAGATGAAGGTGTTCGACAAGCGTACACGAACCCTGATAACCCGTTGCGTGCGTCAGTACTTATGGACCCTGCTGGTAAACGTATTAATACCAAAGACAACACGCCTGCCGTCGTACATATCAACATGGTTCCGGGCGATAAAGTTGAAATTCAGATCGCTGCGAAGGGCGGCGGTAGCGAAAACAAAACTAAGATGGTGATGCTAAACCCATCTGACGATATTGCTGAGTGGGTAGAAAAAACGCTACCAACAATGGGGGCGGGCTGGTGTCCTCCTGGCATGCTTGGCATTGGTATCGGCGGTACGGCTGAAAAAGCAGCGGTATTGGCAAAAGAATCTCTAATGGAACACATCGATATTCAAGAGCTTATTGACCGTGGCCCACAAAACGCAGAAGAAGAGCTTCGTTTGGATATCTTCAATCGCGTGAACAAACTTGGTATCGGTGCGCAAGGTCTTGGCGGTTTGACGACTGTTGTCGACGTTAAAATCAAAACTGCGCCAACGCACGCGGCTTCTAAGCCTGTTTGTTTGATCCCGAACTGTGCGGCGACTCGTCACGTACACTTCACGCTTGATGGTAGCGGCCCAGCAGAGCTAACACCACCTAAACTAGAAGATTGGCCAGATATCACTTGGGAAGCGGGCGAAAATACGCGTCGCGTAAACTTAGACACAATTACTAAAGAAGAAGTACAAGAGTGGAAGACAGGCGAAACGGTTCTTTTATCAGGTAAAATTCTGACTGGTCGTGATGCTGCGCATAAACGTATTCAAGGCATGCTAGATAACGGTGAAGGTCTACCTGAAGGCGTAGATCTAAACGGTAAGTTCATTTACTACGTAGGCCCTGTCGATGCAGTTGGTGATGAAGTCGTTGGTCCTGCTGGCCCAACAACATCAACGCGTATGGATAAATTCACCGACATGATGCTAGAAAAGACCGGCATCATGGGCATGATCGGTAAAGCTGAGCGTGGCCCTGCAACGGTTGAATCTATCAAGAATCACAAAGCGGTTTACCTAATGGCTGTAGGTGGCGCTGCGTACTTGGTGGCGAAAGCAATCAAGAAAGCTCGCGTTGTCGCATTTGAAGATTTAGGTATGGAAGCGATTTACGAATTTGAAGTTGAAGATATGCCAGTAACAGTGGCCGTCGACTCAAATGGTGTTAACGCGCACCAAATTGGTCCAGACACTTGGAAAGTGAAAATTCAAGAGATGGAAGCATAAGGCAAAGGGCAATCTTGCTGCGTCTCAGTAGAGAGAATGTGACAAGGTGCTGATTTACCTAGCAAACAATTGACAAAAGTGCAGCGAAACCTGCACTTTTTGTCTATATAATTAAGGATATAAACCTTTAGGCATAGCAATCAAACGTTATGCGAACAATAATTAGGAGACGGCATGCCTCGTTTTATTCAGATTCTACAAATTATTCTTGCTGTAGTGATAGGTGGCTTTGTTGGCTATGACTTGATTCTTCACGGTATCAGCATCTTTGATGAAAAGTACGTGACCATCACATGTGTGTTGTGGTTGATTTTGGAAATCGCTCTATTTGTTATCTATAAGTTAATCGAAGACGACTAGGCTTAAAGAAAGCGGGTTCCTGTTTAACATAGTAATCAGCGCATATAGAGTTACTAATGCTGTAGATTAAGTAAGCCTCTGAACCACTCAGGGGCTTTTCTTTTTTAACACAGCATTAAGCCGGATGTTTTGTTCATCTTTTATTAAGGTATATAAAGTTAAACTCATAGAATTCGGGATAGAACAGTATTCATAGATCGAAATTCGAAGTCGCTGACAACGTTGTTTTAAAGTGGAGTAAGATAAAGAAGCGTAATGAAGAGAATAAAGAAAGAAGTTAATGACTTTATCAACAGAGGTATGGACTCTAATGTTCGAATTGCTGTCACCGGACTTTCTCGTGCCGGTAAGACGGCATTCATCACGTCATTAGTGAATCAGCTTCTTCATACTGCAACCCATGACAATTTGCCTCTTTTGACTGCGGCTAGAGATAAGCGCCTTATTGGGGCGAAGCGTGAGCCTCAATCGAATATGATGGTGCCACGCTTTGCTTACGATGAGGCGATGAGCCAAATTCATGCCACTCCACCTCAGTGGCCAGTACCGACACGTGATGTGAGTGAGATTCGCTTAGCGCTCAAGTACAAACCAAATAAAACTACGAAAAAGCTGTTGAGTAAAACCGCAATTTTAAATGTTGATATTATCGACTATCCAGGAGAGTGGTTGCTCGACCTGCCTTTATTGGACATGGACTTTGCAACGTGGTCGCAAACTCAGTTTGATGCACTTAAAGGCCAGCGTGGCGATTTAGCCAAAGCTTGGCTTTCTGAACTGGAGAAAGTGGATCTCTTTGCAGAAGTGAATGAGAAACTACTTGAGAAAGTTGCACACACATACACCGAGTACCTTCATGCCTGTAAAGACGCTGGCCTTCATTGGGTTCAGCCTGGCCGCTTTGTATTACCTGGTGAGCTAGCAGGCGCGCCGGTGCTACAGTTTTTTCCGTGTCGTGTTGATTCGGAAAGCAAAGCGTCCAAGGGCAGTAACTTAGCGATGTTAGAAGCCCGTTTTCAGGAATACCAACAGAAAGTCGTGAAAGCGTTTTATAAGCATCATTTTGCGACCTTCGATCGCCAGATTGTACTGGTGGATTGTTTGCAGCCTCTCAATGCCGGTGATGAAGCGTTTTACGACATGCGCCAAGCGCTAGAACAGATCATGCATAGCTTCCGCTATGGTCGTAGTAGCTTTTTGCGTCGTTTGTTCTCACCAAAAATCGACAAAGTGTTGTTTGCTGCTACAAAAGCGGATCATATCACGCCCGATCAGCACCCAAATTTGGTGTCTCTGCTCCAACAAATGGTGCATCCAGCATGGCAAACGGCAGCCTACGAGAATATTGAGATGAGCTGCATGAGTATCGCTTCCATCCAAGCAACCACGACGGGGTTTATTTCCTCTGGAGATAAGACCATCCCGGCGTTACAAGGAACAACATTGGGTGGTGAGCCGATGACTATGTTTCCCGGAGAGGTGCCGAAAAAGCTACCAAATGCAGCGTATTGGCAAAACAACGGGTTTGATTTTACGTCGTTTCGTCCGATGCCCTTACCGAATGATGAGCCAGTGAAGCACATACGCTTAGACAAAGCATTGGATTACCTGATTGGAGATAAATTGAAATGAGTGAGTTGAAGCAAAAACAAGTTTTCTCTGAAAAGGTAATGGAAAAAGAGCAGCAATCGAATCAACCGGAATTGACGGCGCAGCAAACATTCGGCGAAAAAGAAACATTTGTACCTGTTGAAGTTAAAGAAGCGCACCAGGAGACCGAACAGGAATTGCAACTCGAGCATGTCATTCGTCCAAAATCGGGCAGAAAATGGCTCGCGACTGGCGCATTTGCAACTTTTGCTGGTCTGGTTGGCTGGCAAGCGGTGGACTCGGTTATAACCGCAATTCAGGCTTCTGATTGGCTAGCCTTAAGCTGGACGGGGTTTATTGCTGCGATCGCTTCGCTTGGTTTAGGAGCTATGGGTAAAGAGCTTTGGAAACTGCGAAAACTACGAAATCATTTTAGTGTTCAAGAAGAAGCAGAAGCACTTGTTAATAGTGAGAGCGTTGGGAAAGGGAAAGCCTTTTGCGAAACCGTAGCAGAACAAAGTGGTGTGATGGCAGAGAATCCGGGCTTTGATCGTTGGCAGAACAGTATTAACCCTGCTCATAGTGACGCTGAAATTCTTGATATGTATGACTCGATGGTGGTGAGCCAACAAGACAAGTTGGCAACGAAAATCGTATCACAGCACGCAACCGAGTGTGCGGCCCTAGTCGCCGTGAGCCCTCTGGCTGCCGCTGATATGTTGCTGGTGGCTTGGCGAAATTTCAAAATGATCGACAACCTCTCCAAAGTATATGGGGTAGAGCTAGGTTATGCCTCTCGCATCAAGTTACTAAGAGCGGTATTTGTCAATATGGCGGCGGCTGGAGCCAGTGAGCTCGCTATTGATGCCAGTATGGATTTGATGTCGATGGATCTTGCTGGCAAAGTTTCTGCTCGTGCAGGGCAGGGACTAGGTGTTGGTATTCTAACGGCACGTTTGGGCTTGAAAGCGATGACCTTATTGCGTCCACTACCCTGGTATCCTGACCGTCAGGTTAAGTTGGGCACCATACGCAAGGCAGTGGCGGCGAAAGTTGCATCAATTACGATGAAACCGTAACGAATATCAACTTTGATGGATAGGATTGCTTGACGCCATTCCAAGCATGATAGAAACTACTGTCAACTTTTCCTGACAGTTGTGAATTGGGATATTTTAAGTGCGTCTTGAAGTCTTATGTGAAGATCGACTCGGCTTGACCCGAGAACTGCTCGATATTTTAGCGTCTAAAAGCATCGACTTGCGTGGTATCGAAATCGATATTAGCGGTATTATCTATTTGAATTGCCCGGATATTGATTTTGATACGTTTAGTGAGCTGATGGCTGAAATCCGCCGTATTCCGGGGGTGAAAGACGTACGTAAAATCCAGTTTATGCCGATGGAGCGCCACAATACGGAGCTGCTCTCGTTAGTTGATAACTTGCCCGATCCGGTTTTTGCCATTGATCTTAAAGGTGCCGTAGACATGGCAAACATGTCTGCACTTTCATTGCTTGGCCTTCACAAGCAAGAAGTGATTGGTACTCAAATCGGTGCTTTGTTACCAAGTGTTCGTTTCTCTCGTTGGTCTGAAGGTGTTAATGGTCGAACGCGGGAAAACCTTGTGATTGATGGCTTGGACTATGTTCTAGAGTTGATGCCCGTTTATATCCGAGACGAAGCGCAAAACTCGACTCTAGCGAGTACTCTAATGACGATTCGCTCTAGTCAGCAAGTTGCCAGAATTGAAGAAGCACTACCGCTGCATAATCCTCTGGGTTTTGAGCACTTTGTTGGTATATCGAACCGTCATAAAGCACTAATGAACCAAGCTAAGAAGCTGTCTGTGCTTGACCAACCATTGTTGATTGAGGGCGAAACGGGGACTGGTAAAGAAATGCTTGCTAAAGCTTGCCACAGCCGTTCTAGCCGCGCGAGCAAGCCATTCCTAGTTTTGAGTTGTGCTTCTATGCCTGACGATGTAGCAGAAACCGAACTTTTTGGTCATGCGCCGGGTTCATTCAATCATGAACAAGGCCACAAAGGCATCTTTGAGCAAGCAAATGGCGGCACGGTATTTCTTGATGAAATCGGTGAAATGAGTTCGCACCTTCAAATCAAGCTGTTACGTTTTCTACAGGATGGTAATTTCCGTCGTGTCGGTGCAGAAGATGAGATGCATGTCGATGTTCGTATCATCGCTTCAACAAAACATAACCTTGCCGAGCTTTCTGAAGCAGGAATGTTCCGTGAAGATTTGTATTATCGTCTCAACGTACTTACGCTCAGCATTCCTCCGTTACGTAAGCGCTCAAACGACGTTGCACCATTGCTTGAGTTGTTTGTGGCGAAACATGCTCAACAGCTTGGGATTGATAAGCCAGAGTTTGATGATGGTCTAGTTGATGCCCTTGCAAATTATCAGTGGCCAGGAAACATGCGCCAGCTGGATAACATGGTTCTTCGAGCGCTCACGGAAATGGATGGTGATATACTAAACGCGGATCACTTCAATTTACCTCAGCCTCAGTCAGTCGGCGCTGGTAGTGCAACGCTTAACATCGACGGTTCTTTGGATGAGATCATGCGTGATTATGAATCTCAAGTTCTGGAACGTTTGTATCAGTCATTCCCATCAAGCCGCAAGCTTGCTAAGCGCTTGAATGTATCGCATACCTCAATCGCTAATAAACTGCGTGATTACGGTATACGTAAGAATTAATCGAATTGAACGAAAAGACGGAATTAATCATTTGTAATGGAAGATAACAGCTCATCTATCGCCGTTCATAAGTTGGACGGTGACTTGCTTCTTCGTACCGCTGAAATCGGTGACGCAGATATGATTGCCGAATATTTTCAAGCCAACCGAGAATACCTGAAACCGTTTGAACCGAAACGTGAAGAGGCTTTTTTCTCAGTGAACGGTTGGTTGCAAAAGCTTATCAAGCTCAATGAGCTGCATCGAATGGGATTGGGGTATTATTGCCTTTTAGTCAGAGCCTCTTCGGGTGAAATGCTAGGTACGATATCCTTTAGTAGTTTGAGTCGTTTTCCTTTTTATTCTTGTAACGTCGGATATTCTCTCGCTGAAAAAGCGCAAGGGCATGGTTATATGCGTCGTGGATTAACCATGGCTTGCGACTACATGTTTAACGTTCAGAAACTGCATCGTATTCAAGCTGGCTACATGCCTCACAATAAACGCAGTGAAGCTGTGCTAGAGCATGTAGGTTTCAACCGAGAAGGGTATGCAAAAGATTACCTTTTGATTAATGGTGAGTGGCAAGACCACGTTCTAACGTCGCTTATTAATCCGAATTGGCAGCCAGAAGGGCGATAGTATGGAACGATTGGAAAAGCAGTTAGCACTTGTAATCGAGCTCGATAAACTCAAAAGCATTTTGCGCCGAACTCGAGTTAAAAGTGCTGAAGGGCGCCTCGAAAATAGTGGTGAGCATAGTTGGCATGTCGCACTGATGGCAATATTGATGGAAGAGCATGCGAATGCACCTGTTGATATTTGCCGAGTGATGAAAATGTTATTGATACATGACGTAGTAGAGATCGACGCGGGCGATACCTTTGTTTATGATACTGCTGCGTCTCAAGAGCAAGCAGAAAAAGAAATTAGAGCTGCAGAGCGCTTGTTTGGTATGTTACCCAGCGATCAGGAGCAAGAGCTATTGGCGCTTTGGCATGAATTTGAAGCCGCGCAGACCGATGATGCTAAGTATGCAAAAGCACTCGATCGATTAATTCCAATGCTCTTGAACTACCATAATAATGGTCAGAGTTGGAAGGAACATGGTGTCTCACGCGAACAAGCACTTACCATTAATAAACGAATTGAATTTGGCTCTGTTACCTTATGGGACAAAGCGAAAGAGTTGATTGAAGAAGCCACAGAGAAAGGTTGGCTGAAATCGTAATAAAGGAGACTGAATGTCTTATTTGCCTTTGGATGAATACCAAAGAAAATGGATTTTTACGCATCAGTCGATGCCTATGCCAGAAGAAGATTTGGCTTTTATTAAGCCGATGAGCCAAGCCCGTTCAGCACAATTTTGGAAAGAAAATATCAGTGCTCAAAGCCCTGATATGGATAGACTTAGTTCCCAAGACTGGCCAATGAATGAGGCGAATTGGTCTGAAACTGTGGATTGGATGGCTGCCTGGGAGTCGGATGATCCTGACATGCTAGCGGAAGTTGAGGCACATATCGATTGGCAAGACGATGTGACCGTTTACTTTTGCTACGAGAAGTACAATGTCATCGAAACGAAATGGTCTATTTTTAAAAAGCACTGGAAGAACTTTCTCTTTTATGACGATGGTCCGATACTAATAGGACGTCGCCGTTCACAAGCACTTTGGTTTGATTCAAAAGGCAATGTGAAACTCGGTGTTCGTCAATAACGAGTTATAAAGCAAAGCCACCTTTCGAGGTGGCTTTGTTTTTCTAAAGGCTGGATAATGGACTCAACACACCGCCAGCCCCGCGCTCGATAACGTGAGTATAGATTTGCGTGGAATATACACCCACGCTATAAGTGATTGTTTTTATTGGTTGGTATCACGCCCCGAATGAAGTGGGGCGCTGGTGGGACAATCGAAAATTATTTATTTGAAGCCATGATCCCATTTAAGTATTCGATCTGCTCGTGAGAGTGCGACTTCATGAATCTGCCGTAAACACGTTCCAACATCATAGTGCTCTTGTGTCCCATTTGCTCTGCGATAAAAGATAGGTTTGCGCCTTTGGTGATCAACCAGCAAGCGTAGGTATGTCGAGACTGATATGAGCAGCGATGGCGAATAGCAGCTCGCTTTAGAGCGCGTGACCATAGTCGATTGTATGTTGTCGTCTTATAGGTCTCACTCGGTGCTTGGCCGTTACGACGTTCTGGAATAAATACGAACCGAACGCTTTCCTGGCGAAAGGTGTTGGATCCTTTTACTTCCACAAAAATATCCCTCACCGGGCTAAACATAGTTAGTTCTCTTTGAGACTTAAGGGCGAGGAGCGCAGGCTCAAGTAAGTGAATAGTTCGCTCTGACTTCTTATTCTTAGGTGTTGTGAACTTTCGTTCAATCGTGACGTTGCGAGTAACCTCGATCGTACCTTTCTCAAGATCGATGTCTTCCCACGCTAACGCACAAAGTTCACCAGTTCGCATTCCAGTGTAAATGGCTAAGGTGAACATATTCCGCTGCTGTAGGTTTGTCGTTGATTCTATTAGCTGGTGGAATTCTTCGAGTTCTAATGGATCCGGTTCACCAGAGCCACCACTCAGCAACTCAACATGCAGAAATGGATTGTCCTCGATAAACTTTGACTTCACCGCTAAGTCAAAGCATCGGCGCAGAAGTTTGATCATATTATTGATCGTCTTAGCGCTTCGTGATGCACCAGTGCGAGTAGGGGAGTCGACCATTAACTTTTGGCATTTGAGTGCGTCCATGATCGTGATGGTGGAAATAGTTCGTTCCTCTCCAACAAACAAGCAGCATGCCCTTGCTGTAGTACTCAATACATAAAGCGATTGAGAGGCCATTGTGGTTTGCTTCAATTGAATATAGTCATCAAACAACTCGCGAACGGTAAGGTTCTTACCTCGCTGTTCTGGCGTCGCAAAAAGTTGTGCTTTCTTTGATGTTGGAAAGCGAGATAAGTAATCAAATGTACCTAATGAAATTTCAGAAAGTATAGAAGCGCGTAGATGACCTGCTTTTTTGAGATTGCCTTTGGTGACTTCCCATCCTTTTAGTGTCTCCCGACAACGCATCTCGCGGTAAGTAAAACTAATGCGGATAGACTTACCGCGGATCTCTACACCTTCTGGTGTGTTCATTACGCAACCCTTTCTCTTGCTGAAAACTCATCAATGGCAACACGGTCATACTTGAAACTTTTGCCACCACCACTACTCTTACCGGATGCTTTTTTAAAGTGAACGCCTTCAACCCAACGAAACTGACGATAGTCTTTGATTTCATTGGTGGACATGCCTGTTAAATCCATCAAAAGATCTTCTTTCACCCAGCGGCTAGGCTCTAGTTGAATCACCGTAAATGTTCTCATCGGTAAACTCCTATATAGTTGAATTGAGAGAAGAGCAGGGCAACCACCTTGCTCTTCCAAATTTGGTGGTTGACGGGTTAACAGCAGTGAAGTAGTGCCGGATACTGCAAGCCAATGGGAGCGAACGGTATATCGTCTTCAAAATCCATTGGTGGCTCATTATATTGGCTGTTGTTTGGCTCATTATTGGTTGGGTACTTAGGTGCTTGTTGTTGAGGCTGCTTAGGTTGCCCCCAACTTTGATCGCGCTTACCACCTAGCATTTGCATCACACCATTAAAGCCTTGGACGACAACTTCCGTTGTGTATTGGTCCTGACCATTTTGATTTTGCCATTTGCGCGTTTGCAGCTGCCCTTCAATATAAACTTGAGAACCTTTTTGTAGATATTCACCGGCTACTTCTGCCAGCTTTCCAAACAAAACGACTCTGTGCCATTCAGTCTTCTCGCGTTGTTGGCCTGTCACTTTGTCACGCCAAGAATCGCTGGTGGCCAAAGTGATGTTCGCGACTGCAGTACCATTAGGCATATAACGAACGTCAGGATCGTTGCCTAAGTTTCCAACCAGGATAACTTTGTTAATTCCACGGCTCGCCATCACTTTACCCCGCCTGGGTATCGATTGAAGTTCAGGTTCTTACGGCCGCCTTTCGATACGTCCTGATTGCGAAAATAGAACGCGGAGCCGACCAGTGTTTCATCTTTCATAATTGCGGCCAGTTCCTGCTGAAACTGCACATCGCTCATTCGTTGTGTAACGGTCGAATCCTTAGGTTGCTCTTTTGGTAAGCGAGTACCAGTAGGGCGAAGCTCCATCACACCATCAACCGCTCTATTGATCTCTTCCTGTGTCATGCTCATCGTGATATCTCCATGCTGAATAGATGACATAGCCGAGGCTAAATAGGGCGCAAAGCCCTATATAAGCGAGTAGTGCCTTCACTATTGGTTCTCCATTAGCGTCAGCATGGTCATAGTGTCTTTGGCCGCATCATGAAGGGCATGATGTTTAATAAAGCCTTCTGGATTTTTCTCAATCACATAGCCATTGCGTGTTCCGGCAATAGTGTCGATAGCGGTACGAATACAGCGGAAGCGGTTGTATAGCCAAGGTTTGGTAATGAGGCACTTTTCAAAAGCGTTCTCTAGGATCCCACCGTCAAAGTCGTAACCACGGCAAAAGATTTGCCCACCATCTTTTTGCAAAGGCTGGACGTATTTGATTAGGTGATGGTTTACCTGATGTAACGCTTCTTCTATGTGGGTGTCTAACTCTGCGTTTGGCTCTAAGACATGACGAGCTTGTTCACCTTGTTTATTCCACCAATTCATCGTGGATTTAGATTCAGTAAAGCCAGCAGGAAAACTGCTCATATCTATCTTGATATAAAGGCTGGCTTCGCGTTCGCACAGGTCTTGAAAGCAAACTTGTTCACCAGGATTCCAAGGAACGATGCCAATACTTAAGATTTTTGCAGTGGTTTCAGTATCCAGAGTTTCCAGATCGATAGTGACGTTTTGGTACATGTGAAATCCTTACATTACTTGTGCCGCATCTCTGGCGAACATGTTTAGAAATTGATTAGTGAGCGAGACATTAGAAGGACATTCTTTGCTGATGCCCCAGCCGTTGGTCTCGTTCTCTGGCTTAATCAGAGTTAGGTTGATCACTTCACAACCTAGCTGGTGACTAAAGTAAGGGGCCGATGTCGTGACCTGCCCGAATTGAGTATCGATGGTTGCCGCCATAGATATTTCCTCGCAAGATACGCCCCCTTTAAGAAGAGGGCGCCAATATTAGTTAAGAGCTGAATGATCCAATGAAGGTATCAATTTCGATCTCACCGTTTTTAAAGCACGCTTGAAGTTTGGTTTGGAACTCTTCGCCCATCTCTTCTTCGTGCTGTTCCAGCTTCTTGATACGAAGGACTAGGGTTTCATTACCGATAGTGCTCATGCGCATTTCAAAGGTGCGTTCTGCTAAGCCTAAGTAAGGCACACACGTGAACTTAAACACCGCAGGCATTGGGAACTCTTCCTTGGTGCGAACCGCAACAGACTCGTATTCAGATTGGTGGTGGCTGAAGTCATCCACGTTGGACTCACGCCCGGCTTTCGCTTCAAATTTCATATTGCGAATAGCGGCAGATGCGACAGAGTTCTCGATGACTTCCCCAGTGGTAGAGAAGACCTGAACGAATTCGCTGTAATCTTCGACCCATTCAGCCAGTTTCTTTTGTCCAAGGCGTTCTTCGTTAATGTTTAGCAGGGCGTTAAACGCCGCGGTACGGCGCAGAATCAAGTTTGCTTGATGTTTACAGTGCCCAGGGAAGTTATGAGTGCCTAGGTCAAAAATAGTTACCGCAGCCATACGTTCAGCATTGATAAAGCACTGGTTGCCTTCGGTTTGATACTCTTCGTGGTAACGCACAAACTCATCGATATTTGCCGTCTTCATCGTGCCGCGGAAATAATTGCGGTTTGGCATGTACTCTTCTAAGTCATGCAGATTGAAAGACTGAGGCAGAGCCGCGACAGGAAAACCTGCTTGTTCTAACTGTTTTAAAAACTGTGGTGCATTCGCTGATTCTTGAATCTGTTGGATTGCTGATTTATCCATTTATCTGTTCTCTCTTTGAGTGAGTTGCTGGTGGATGAGTTAGCCGCGTACTTCGCGCAGCATGCCTTCTTCAATAACGGCTTGGCCGTGAATATCTTCTTTTGGTCGGTCGTAGGTAAGTTTGCCGCCTTTGCCTACATACGCGATTGAGGTGTATTGGAAGTCTTCTGACTTGGTACCGAATCCGGCTTTTGGCTCTTTTACCGACATGTTGACGGTGATTTCTACCATTTCGTTGTTGGTACCCATTGGTTTGAGCTTTAGATCCATCTTTACGTTTCCCTGCTTATCGCTGTAGGACACAGCCCGGGCAACGTTAGATAGAGCCAAACCGACGACATTGGAGACAACTCCCCCGTCCAGTTCCTGCATGAGTTTTGGGAAGTTAGTGGTGCGGTCCTCAAGACTGAGGTTTCCTGCTTCTTGGTTAGACATGTGATTTCCTCGCTTCAGTAGTTCGTTAACCAACTGGAATGAGGTTAATATTACATAATGGAATTTAACGGTCAATTACAAAATGGAATTATTGTGTGTAATTTGCTCCAGGTATAAAAAAACCGCCAAGATGGCGGTTTAAAAAATGCGGGGGAACTAGCCCTTTTGGCATCATTAACGACAGTTAATTATTTGCGTGACTTGCTGGTAAATCACTCTGACACTTAGGGCACTTGACGGCCTTGGTGCTAATGGAGCTGTCACAGTAAGGACATGTCTTTTGCACCAAGGATGAAACCATCCATGTCGATATAAGATAAACGATGATGCCGACAAGGACGCTAAGCCATGAAAATCCGAATACTATTAGAGCACTAAAAATGAGAACAATAACAATAAATTGAATTAGATAAGCTAGCAATTTCAAACCTTTACCTTCCATGTAATAACAGCTTTAAAATACCCAGCGTTTCTTTTCACTGGAGTTGAGTAAGCATCAATGTCCGTTATAGGCTTTCAGAAGTAATGCCTTCTAAGGATGTAAATTTACAATCACCTGTAGTATCAAATTCAATGCCATATCGATCTTTTGGCTCTTTTCTAATAACGACTCCAACCATATCTGAAGCTCGCTTAGGACACTGCCCTTTTATCTTTTTGTATTCTTCTGCAAAGTTCTCTAACCCTACAACATCTGCTATCTCTCGCTGTTTGGACAGCTCTTGTTGCTGTTTTCTCATTTGAGATTGCTTTACTTGGTCATAAATAAATGGGCTTGCAATTACAGATACTCCAATCACAAGTGAACCAATAATTATCGATTTATTCATTTATTCTAAGCCTTAAAAGAGTTTGAGTTTAGCGTCGATTACAACCCCGATAATTTTACAGTTGCCATTGATTGGTAAGATTGGAAATGCTGGGTTGAGAGCCTTCAAGTATTTCTGACCACTGTCGACAATGAATTTTTTGAAAGTGGCTTCGTTTACATCAGTTAGTTTCGCGACCACCAGCTTACCGTTCTCAGCATCGACCTCTGTATCCACCAGCACCATCGTTCCCTCAGGAAAACTAACTCCTGTTGGTGACGTCATTGAATCACCTTGAACCGTCAACCAAAAACACCGTTCGCTGCAACGCTCTGTTGTAGGATACCAATCGCTGATTTCTTCAATTGAATAAGGTTCGATGGCTTCGTGCCATTGCCCGGCTTGAACAGAACTAAGGACAGGGAAGGACTTTTGATATGTTGGTTGTATATCGAGTTTTGTGACATTTGCAATGCCGTCATCTGGGTAGTCAATAAAGCCCTCAGAATCAAGCGTCATATGAGTTAAGCCTACACACTTCATAATAGCAGCGACGTTTTCTATGCTTGGCTCTCTATTTTTACTGAGCCAATGCGCTATCGCACTCTGAGAAACTCCCATCATTTCTGCAAGAGCGTTCTGAGTGATGCCAACTTCTTTCATCCTAGCTTTTACTAGGTCATTCCAATTCATTTTCATAGTTAAAGATTATTACTCATTGTAATAACTAGATGAATATCCATATCGTAATATTTTCTTGTTCAATTAAATTCCATAATGTAATATTTATTCTTACTAAGGGGGCATTATGTCGAATTTAAAAGCTATTCGTGGCGAGCTAGGAGTCACACAACAAGCTCTAGCAGAAAAGGTAGGCGTATCCCAAAGCGCCATTAATCATTATGAAAATGGGAATAGAACCGTTGATACCGTCCTTGGTTGGCGAATTGTGAATGCTTTGAATTTATTAGGTGCTGATTGCAAGTTCGAAGACGTATTCCCAGATCCGCAAGAAGATTGTGAAACAAAGGATCAAGGAGTTAAACCACCAATCAAAGGAGCAAATGGTGAATAAGAAAGAGATGGTAAACAAGACCATAGCAGGCGTCACTGGTGGTAAAGAGGCGGTTGCTGCAGTTCTTGGTATGTCGATCGACAGTTTTAACAATCACCTATACGAGAAGAAGGGTTCGCGCTTTTTTAATGTTGATGAGCTGGTGGAAATGGCCGAGCTAACCAACACCCCATATGTAGCTGAGTATTTTGCTAACCGTGTTAGTTACATGGTGGTAGAGCAGCCTGATGTCGCTGAGCTGGATACTGTGGATATGTTTGATTGCCATTTACATCTTAATGCTGTGAAAGGGCTTTTGGATAAAACCATTGAAGAAGCAAAAGCGGATGGTGTGTTTGACGCTCGCGAACGTGCACTCATTGCTCAATTGAAAGCGAAATATCACGCTACTTTCGAAGCTTTCATGCTGAAGCTCGATGCGTTGTATGCGGAGGTTGTATGAAGACAGAAATATTTTGGCAAACCGTTTCACAGATGGCGGACATCACCTGCAGCTCGGCAAAGCTAATGGTGGCGCAAGGCCAATCGTCAGAAGTCTTCGAACGAGAGCAAATTCAGTTATTGAAAGCAAAGTGTGAACGTCGATTACGAGTAATAGATGAGGAAGTGGCTTTAAACCGCGGCAACGGTCTAAAGCCGGGTTGTGATGATTCTCGCGAGGAACAATCACAGCTCACTCAGTCACCAGCAAAGATCACGGAGGAGTGATGGAAAGAATAACACTCAATTATTCATTGTGGTACCACCAAAACGAATACTACAAGGTGGAGAAGGGGCAGAGCATCAAGCTATCTCGCCATGAGATGGAAGATTTACTTGAGGCACAGCGAATCTATCGAACGGCAGTTTATGAGGGGAGGGCTATTTGATGCTGACGGCAACGTTTTTTGACTATGACGGCCAAGAGCTGACAACAGGCTGCTTCTCCCTGCTCACTCGTTCGCTCTATAAGGCTTTGGTGGACGCTAAATCTATTACAGGCTTCGTACTGATTTTATTTGCTAATAACTTTGCTGTGTTGGGGAAAGGTAAGGCGCGTTTGGTTGTAGGGAAGGTGGAAGTATGAAAGTCACCCCAATGATCTTTAATACTGAAATGGTTAAAGCTCTTCTTGATGGGCGCAAGACAGTTACGCGTCGTCCCGTCAAGGTTGACTATGAGCGCGGAATGAATGGGCCAGTGGTTAGAGGTAAGAATGGTGAAGTGTCCGTACTTAGCTTTGCTCCTATTGCTGGCCTTTGCCCATTCGGTAATGTTGGTGATCTAATTTGGGTTCGCGAGACGTTTTGCCCAGACCCAGATTGCGACCATGACTCATGGGACGATCATGAACTTAGCTTTTTTGAATGGAATAACTGTGGCTGTTCTGCAGCGTTCTTGCCTGATGCTCTAAAAAATAACGAACATTGCCTCTTTAAAGCCGAAGGGTTTCCAGATCTTAAATGGACTCCGTCAATTCACATGCCACGTTGGGCTAGCCGATTAACACTTCGAGTAACCAACGTTCGTATCGAGAGAGTCCAAGAGATTACTGAAGATCAAGCAGTGCAAGAAGGTTTAGCTAAGCATCCTCAGTTACCTGCTTGGTGGTCACCAGTTGGGTATCAAACATCACCTATATACGCCTATGAGGAGCTTTGGAACTCGATTTATCAGAATTGGGATGAAAACCCTTATGTCTGGGTAATTGAATTCGAAGTTATTCACCAGAACGTGGACAAAGTTGTATCTGAAATGGGGGAAGTATGTCAGTAAAGGTTATGAGCTACGTTTGGGACATTCCGAGTTTTAAAGGTTCTGATAAGTTGGTGATGCTTTGCCTAGCTGACCATGCGGACGATAGCGGCCTTTGTTGGCCGTCTATCGATACCATTGCTCGTAAATCTGGTGTTTCACCTACCACCGTTAAATCCACGCTTAAGAAACTGGAAGCTGGTGGATGGTTGTTCAAAAAGAACCAATTCAAAAAGGCGGATACTGGTCGCTTAGTTCGTTCGAATAACCAGTACCAATTGCCTGTAATGCTGCTGAAAAAGAAAGCAGATGAACAGACGGATTTTGAACAGTCGAATTTCGTCTGTTCGAAAGACGAACGTTCGAAACTCGAACAGACGAAAGAGCATAGGGGGGTAGGTCAATTTGAAGGGGGGGGTAGGTCGGAATCCGGCTATAAACCACCAATAGATCCACCAATAGAACCATCAAGTAAAGATCTTGCTCCAAGCGAACCGCTCGAAGCCGAACCAGCGCTATTTGAAATTCCTCTAAGTCGCAAAGGTCAAGTTCTTGGTGTGACACAGTTGGATATTCAAGAATACACGGAAGCGTATCCGGCGGTTGATATCCGACTTCACCTGAAACGAATGATCCTGTGGTGCAAGAACAATCCCCAAAAGCGCAAAGCAACTCAGAAAGGCGCAAGACGGTTTATTCAGAACTGGCTAGCCAAGGAGCAAGACAAGGGGCGATCTACAGCACCGCAAAGCAATACTACCGTGGATGTTCAGGACGAAGTGACCGTGATTCAGCGTGAAGTTGCTTTGCTAGAGAGCTCTATCAACTCTGAAAACCAGCGCATGTTGTACTTGATTGACGCTAAGCGACCACAGCATGAAGTGGATCCTTCAAAGCGAAAAATTGCGGATTTATCGGCTAAGCGCAGAGAGTTACTGGAGCGTGTTGCGAATCTAGAGGCAGTGTAGGGGGCCAGCAATGGCAAGTAAAAAGGAATTGGTTGAGGTAATGAAATCTCGTCGCCGGCTTTGGTCTCCGAGTGAGTTGTGTGACGAACTGGGTATTCACGTTTGTGATTTGGTTAGGTTGGTTAAGGTTGCTCGCAGTTCTGGTGTGGATGTTCGTCATGAGAGCAGTGAACTGACGGGGTTCTCGAGTAAATATTGGTTGGCGGAGGGAGTCGAATGCTAGGTATCAGCACCCAAACAGAGATGACAATGAGCAGTCGAGAGATTGCAGAACTGACAGGTAAGCGTCACGACAATGTTCGACGCACTATAGAAAGTTTGTGGGACTTGTCTTTAATTTCGGTCACTCAATTTGAGGAACCGACCGTAGGCGGAGGGAAGCCAACGAGGGTTTATCATGTTAACGAAGAAGGCTCTTACATCGTCGTGGCGAGACTATCTCCAGAGTTTACCGCGAAAATTGTCAAACGATGGCAAGAGCTAGAAAAACAGTCTCAACCACAAGTTCCTCAAACTTTTGCTGATGCTCTTTTGCTTGCGGCTAACCAAGCCAAGGAACTGGAAGAAAAGAACCAGGCATTAGCTATCGCAGCACCAAAAGCCGAGTTTGCAGATGCTATCGCGGGCGCGGATAAAGGTGTGAAGCTCGGTCAGTTTGCTAAAACAGTAGGTTTGGGGCCTGTCACTATTTTCCGTGTACTACGCGAGTTAAAGATCTTCATGAGCCGTGGAGACTCTTACAACTTGCCGTATCAAGACTATGTTGAACGCGGTTACTTTACGGTAAAGCAGGGCACTTACGAAACTAACTCCCAAACACGTATCAGCCACACTGCATTGATCACCGGAAAGGGTGAAATCTGGCTACGTAAAAAGCTTCTTGAAACAGGTCATTTAAAGGCGGTGGCAGCGTGAGCGCATTAGAGAATACGTTGTTGTTCCAAATCAAGGCAATGGGATTGGAAGTTCCCCCCGAGAGGGAATATCACTTCCATGAAGATCGTCGCTGGCGTTTTGACTTTGCATACCCAGAGTATCAACTGGCGGTGGAAGTGGAAGGTGGTACCTGGACAGGAGGTCGTCACACCCGCGGCAGTGGTTATGAGAAAGATTGCGAGAAATACAACGAAGCAGCATTACGAGGTTGGTCAGTTCTACGATTCACCGGAAGTATGATCAAAAGCGGAAAGGCAGTACAAACATTAAAGGAAGCATTATCGTGAAGAAGGTCTACATTGCAGGCCCAATGACGGGATTACCAGAGTTTAACAAGCCAGCGTTCTTTGCGATGGAAGAAGAGTTGAAACGCCGTGGGTGTATTGTCATGAACCCCGCTATCCTGCCGGATGGTTTTGAGTGGGAAGAGTACATGCACATTTGCATTCCAATGTTGGCCTGCTGCGACACGGTGGTGTTTTTGGATGGCTGGCAACTTTCGAAAGGAGCGCGCTTGGAATACGACAAAGCGGTCGAGATGGGTAAGCAGCTGGTTACCAAGCCGTTGCTTGAAACTAAAGTCGCTTAAAGGGAGGGAAGATGCTTAAAGTCAGCTTGGATGTGGTCCCGACACTGAATGCCGCACTCATTCCGCTAAGCCCAAACAAAGAGGCGATTCAACGCTTGCTGGTGGACGGTAAGATCGGGTTGGTTTCTCCCAATCAGCGTCTGGCTACAAAGACCGCTGGAGGGTTGTCTTCGGATGACCTTTCTTTGGTGGCGTTCTTCGCTCATGAAGACGTGCAACTGCTTATCGGTAGTACGGCTAAGTACGTTGATACGATTTCCGAGTGTCAGCTAAAGGATGAAGGCTACTGCAATCATAATCTGAAAACCCGAGTAACCGGCGAGGGGGCGATTCGTTTGTGTTGGCATCACGACAACATGGCCGATGACAGTCACCAGGCATTTTCGATAGCCAGAAAGAACACGGTTCGCCATGGTTTGATGGCTGTCTCTCGCCAGCTGCATGGTGAAGTAAGGCGCATCACAGATGTTGATTTGTGCTGGTGGGCGGTTCGCAATGACGTGTATTCGTTGCTTCCTCAGTCTGTTCTAGAACGCCAGTTCAAACGAGAAGCGGCCAGCAAGCGAGTGGGTGTACTGGGGAACGTGGATACAGATGCCCGATACGTATTCGAAGGTCAGCGCGAGCAACTACAACGATTAGCTAAGCCGGTGCTGAAACTGGAAATCGATGACGATCCACCAGCGATGTACCTAAGAAAACCAAAGCCAATCCGTTGGGAGAGTGAAAAGTACTTATCGTTCGTGCGTAAGTTACCTTGCCGGGTATGCGGTAAAACGGCTGGCATAGCACATCACCTAATCGGCCATGGTGAAGGGAAGATGGGTTCCAAAGCTTCGGACTTGTTCACCATCCCGCTTTGTCATGATCACCACCAAGAGCTACACCACAATGTGGCCATCTGGGAAGGTCAACACGGTGATCAACTCTGGCATGTGAAAGAGACGATTAATCGAGCGCTGGTTGTTGGGGCGTTATGCTAGATCTTAGGTGCAACAGTTATGCGTTGTTTTTGCTCACTAAGTTCTTAATCTCAATAATGTTTTTGTTGTGCTTATAAGTGCAGTGATCACCAATAGCTATCGCTAAAACCCAGCATATCATTGGACCTATAATTGTTCCTGCACTGAGTACTGCTACTACTAACAGGACTATTCCACCAGCCAGGGAAGAATAAAACAGCCCCAATGGACCAAAAAACAGTGTAAGTAAGAAGGATGTTAGTCTTGATTTTTCGTTTAAATTCATCTCAATAACTCTCTATGGGCTAAATTGAATTGCAATTAATAGAATAGGTGAGTGATTGATTATAGAGAAGTTATTTTTTTATAAGTTTGGGTGAACTGTGAATTGGCGCTGCACTTATTCAGGGGTTAATAAGCGTTGATATTCTATCACCAAGAAAGAGAATGGCTGCTGATGCAGCCAAACTTAAACTTTTCGGTAGCCAAGCAACGTTACCAACTACAAGTTTTACGCAAAGGAATTAGTGCGTTAGATAAACCCGCAGTATCAAAGATCGCAGTTACAGGGCTTTCATTGTAAGGAGTAGTTTGTGCTATCAGAGTATCTGCTTTTTCCATACTTTTTAGGAAAGAAATTGGTTTTCTATGGAATGTTGCTTGACTGTCGGTAGACAGACTCCACTTTGAAGTTACCGCTTTGTTAGAACCAATGCGCGTAAGTACCGATGCATCTCTACCTAAGTAATCGTTCCAACCAATATACACATCTGTTTTATTGCTTTTGCAACGAGCGATAAAATACACTTTTTTATTCCATTTGCTTTTACCTGATGAGGCATCTAAAACTAATGTAACCGTTTTGGAGTCGTCTATAGGATTCACTTCTTCAGAGACCATCCACTTTCCGGTGCCTGTTGGCTTAGAGCCTGTAGGTTGTGGCTTATCAAGCTTATGCTTATTTGCAAGGGAGTCATAGCAATCCAGACGAGCTAACTCACCTTCTACCGCAGCACAAGAAGCTATTTCTTTTTCCAACTCAGCAGAGAGTACGCTTGTGGGTAGGAGCAATGAAGCCCCCAGCAACACTACTTTTTTCATAATTGTTTCTCGATTATTGAACGACAACTGACGCCTAACACTTATTTGCAGTCTTTAATACAAAAATCATGCAGGTGCTAATTTTAATATATAAATTTATATCAGCGTCTTAGGCTACATTTTTTGAAGCGAGATTGCATAGTTTAGGTCATCTTTTGATAACGCTGATCACAATTTAGATATTCAAATAGGCACTTATAACCAAACCACGTTGTTCTTGGTGTCTTGGTCTGCGTTCTTGTCCAGGTAATGCTTTACCTCTCCATCATAAAGCAGGATGAAGCACTTTCCGTTTAGGTACGTTCCTACTAAGTAGTGATACCTGGGGATGGTATAAACAACTTTGTATCCGTCATCATCAGAGCATAGAGAAGACACATCCATAATTTTGAGTCGTCTTACACCCACGACATTAGCCACTTCCATAAAGCCACCAAAAGGGATTGTCTTCCAATCGCCATTAGCCATTAACACCGATACATTATCTTCGGTGCCGTTGTAACCGCATGGGCCATCAGGTCCAATTCTGTATATGCGGTGTCCTACCAGGCGTTGAATCGTTTTGTACATTTCAAAAAGGGATTACCATTTAACTGTATATATATACAGTATGATATTGTTGGGAATGGCTGTCCATACTTAGATTGGTAAATCAATGTATCTTGGTGATACATTATTGACATATGCCAGTGTTTGTATCATCATGATACAGCATACAAGGAGCGGCGGTTATTACCGTGAGTATATAAAAACTAGATTAAGGTAATGATGATGAGAGTAGATCGAATGAAGTATCCGTTTAAATTGACGTGTCGTGTTATGAGATAACCCTATTATCACGACATATTGGGAAAGAATATGTCTGAAAAAAGTAGTTTACCAGCAGCTGTAGTCGAATTTCCGTTGCAGCCAAGAACAGCTTTACAACTGATTAACCTACTGGCTAATGATTACTCGAGCAGGGTGAAGATTGGTCAACATACCAAACAAAGAATGCGCGAGAGAGGGATCACGACTCGAGACATATTTAATGTGTTGAAGAGTAGTAGAACTGTCATGCTTGAGGGCCCGAATGAAGAGGCTAAGCAAGGTGATTACTCCTGTAAGCTCAGGGGAGTGAGTTCTGGTGAGTCCATTACGGTTGTTCTTCGTTTGAAATCGGTTGACGTTGAACCGTCGGCCAATACGATTACGGTCTATATGACTTGAGAGACGAATAATATGTACCATTATAACGAGTGCGGCTTAGATAATGTCTATCTTGAGAATGGATACACAGTAGAATACGAAGATGGTGAAGAGTTTGTTAGCTTCGATGATTTTGAAGGTATCCATAGAGCAATAGCAAAAGCTATCTGTGAGCAGAGTTCATGGTTGTCTAGAGAGCAATTTAAGTTCCTCAGAAAAGAGATGAACCTTTCACAATCGGCTTTAGGTAGTTTGTTGTTCTGTGATAGACAAACAATTGCTAGATGGGAAAAAGGTGAGTCACCAATTTCTCAGGCGCAAGATATTCTATTGAGAGCTATTTATGTGGAGTCTATTAATGAGACTAGCCACGTAGCAATGATGATTGAGTCACTTGCTGATGCGGACGCAGAAGAAGCACTAAAAGATCTTGTTCTGCAAGAAGATAAAGATGGTAAGTGGCATCGCATTGAAGCACTAGAAACCGCTTAGAAAATAGAATGATTTAACAAAACCCCTCTGTTGAGGGGTTTTTTAGTTTCTAAAGGATTAGCAAAGACACTGTTTAAATAACCAGCTATCATGTTGTCATAATTAATTAGGGAGAATGACTTCATGGGTTTGTGTGTAAACATAGAAATATGGCCTATGCCTGCTGCAATTGGTATGGCTACGGAAGGCATTAAGGCAAAGTATAATGACGGCTCTGGTGGTGGGGGAGGCTTCGGGGCTGCTGATTACCAAATGGCATCTCGAATTGATGGCGCAAAAGTGCTTTTAACATTAGATAGAATGCAAAAGAAAGCATCGCACTTGGCCGATTGGAGTCTATACGCTTACGCGTCACCGCTCTGGAACTCAAAAGAAAACAAGAAGCGGCTGGTGGAAAGTGTGTTGAATGATTGGGTCGTTCATTCATCTGAGCAAGGCGTGATTGTTCAGAAGCGAACCTATCTCAAAGTTAAAGCGCTCATCAGTTCTATCGCTGGTAATATTGCGCTTGAGCAGCTAGCCGGCGCTCAAACCTATTTCGATCATGCTGGTATCCAATATACGCCAAGTGTTAGCCGCCAGTTCCTTATCAAAGCGCTGGTGGAAGTTGATTGTAAAGATAAGGGGATTGAGAGTGATGGGTTCAGAAGGAAACGAACTCGGTACTACCAAAATCACTGGTCTGAATGGGAAAAGCATATTGAAGCGATTCGCACCCTGCTGATTAACTACGACAAATCCGCCCGAAAATTATTCAAAAAAGAGCTTGAAAATAAAAACGGGGCAATTTAATGTATATATATCCATTATGGATAAGTACACAGTGTTGAAAGCGGCCGCCATTTAGGCGGTTTTTTTGTGCCTATCATAAATTCTCAGAAACCTCGCCTCGGCGGGGTTTTTTCATTTCCACCCAAGCAAAAGGGCACTCCAGTAAGGGGGTGAGTATGCGTATGAATGAAAAGATATCCAGCGCTCTATCTTATTTTTGGAATGGGATAATAGGAGTGTTTGGGTCTATATCTGCAGATGGTTATACGGTGCTGATTGCTTTGGCTGGCATGCTCATTACTGCCTGGATTAACAACTACTGGCAGAAAAAGCGCTTTGAAAAGGACTATGGCGATGAAGCACCTTAATTCTGCAGTCAAGATGTTAGCAGCCGCAGGGGCTTCGGCTCTTATTATGGCGACAACCATGATAAAGCCAATGGAAGGCGTTCGGTTCACTCCTTACATTGATGTCGCTGGTGTTCAAACTGTCTGTTATGGCCATACAGGAGCAGACATTGTTCCTGACAAGATCTACTCGCAGGAAGAGTGTGATGCATTGCTCGAGTCTGACTTGGCTGATGTTAAGCGAATGGTCGACCCGATGATTCAAGTTGATATTCCTGATACCACACGCGCTGCGCTCTACTCATTCACATTTAACGTTGGTATTGGCTCATTTTCCCGTTCAACGTTACTGAAGCTGCTCAATAAAGGTGAGTGGCATGCAGCATGTGATCAACTCAAACGATGGGTTTATGCCGCTGGCAAGCCGTGGAAAGGGTTGATGAACCGACGAGATATCGAGAGGGAAGTATGCCTAATGCAAAGCTGACAGTTTGGGTAACAGCTGTGGCATTAGTGGTGGTAATTACACTCTCGGCAGCATTGTTCGTGGAAAGCAGTCGGGCTGAAATCGCTGAAAGCCAGCTAACCTCAGCAAAGGACGAGATTCAGGGTTATATCGCAGCACTGCACCAACAGCGAGTTCAAATTCAATCTTTCAATCAATTGGGAGAGAAGCATGCAGCAGAACTATCCGCAGCCAAGGAAAAAATTGGTCGTCTTAGCGATAGCCTCAGTACTGGCCCTAAGCGGGTGTATGTCCAGGCAGATTGTCCAGCAGTGCCCGAAACCACCAGCACCAGAAGCGTGGGCGATGCAAACGCCCCAAGACTTGGAGCAGCAGCTGAACAAGATTATCTACGTCTCAGACGAATGATGACTGAGAACGAGCAGCAGACAAAGTACCTACAGGATTATATAAGGACCCAGTGTCTAGCAGAAGATCAGCCATGACGATCATGGGTCCTTCCTGAACAGAGAGCACTGCGGGTGCTGGACTCGCGAGATTTCGCTACTTATGAGCTTTTTTGAATCGAGGTTGTTGTTTAGATGTCGACGATTAAAACAGCGTCAAAAGTTGAACCTCACTGGCTCAATAAATCCACCATGGCCGAGAGTCTTGGCATTAGTGTTCAAGCCTTTGACAAGTGGGGCGTGAAGCCAGTTGCTAAGGTGGGGCGTTCGGTTTATTTCACCGTTGCTGATGTGCTCTACAACCGCAAGCAAAATGAAGTTGAGAAACACCAACCAAAGCACCTAGAACAGCAAGATCTTGATGAAGGTTGCCTTGAGTACGAGCGCTATCGACTAACTAAAGCTCAGGCTGACAGTCAGGAGCTGAAAAACCAAATCGCGACACAGGAAGTGGTACCTGCAGATTTTGCTACATACGCGTTAGCCAAAGTTTCGGCAGAAGCATCAGGGGTTATCGATAGTTTGCCTTTGAATATCATCCGAAAGCATCCAGAGCTGACGACGATTCAGACGGAAAACATTAAGCGCGAGTTAGCCAAAGCGCTGAATACATTAAGCCGATTAGAAAGATCTTTGCCTGAGATATTAAATGACTATATCCGAGAAACAACTGAGTAACTTTCAAGCGGCAGTGAAAAAGGGGTTAGCCACCTTCTGGCGCCCAATGCCAATGACTGCAGTTGAATGGGCAGATGAGCACTTCTTTTTGTCTGCTGAATCATCCTATTTGGAAGGTCGTTGGGAAACTTTGCACTTTCAGGTCGCGATACTTAACAGCATGGGGAACGATGAAATTAGAGTCGTGAACCTGATGAAATCAGCTCGTGTAGGTTATTCTCAGATGTTGAAAGCCGCACTGGCCTACATGCTGGAGCACAAGAAGCGCAACCAGTTACTGTTTCAGCCTACTGATGCTGCAGCGACAGGTTTTATGAAAGCTCACATCGAGTCAATGATCCGCGACGTTCCTGTAGTCAAAGCATTGGCTCCTTGGTATGGAAAGAAACATCGAGACAACACGCTCGACACTAAGAAGTTTTCGAACCGTCGACAGCTTTGGTGTTTAGGTGGTACGGCTGCTAAGAACTATCGCGAAAAGTCGGTAGATACGGTGGTCTATGATGAGCTCGCCGCCTTTCCTGCTGATGTTGAAAAAGAAGGCGCACCTACCTTCCTTGGCGATCGTCGTTTAGAAGGTTCGGTATTTGGTAAATCTATTCGCGGTTCAACCCCTAAGAATAAGCATGAATGCCAGATAGAAAGAGCCTGTAAAGAAAGCGGTATCATGCTGCGTTACGAGATCCCGTGTCCTCATTGCGGCGAATATCAGTATTTACAGTGGGGCGGTCCAGACGCTGACTTTGGTATGAAGTTCCAAAAGTCGGAGCCATCCAGTGTTTCTTATCTATGCCCTCATTGCGCTGCGCTTGGTACGTACGCGGAATGGATGCCGCAACAATACAAAGGGGTTTGGCGAGACCGACTTTCTGACCTTGCAACCAAAGACGGTATGGAGTGGACAACCATCGACGGTAAACCGGTTGATGCCCCCGAGTTTGTCAGCTTTCACATTTGGTCCGCGTATTCACCATTTACCGATTGGCGCCGCTTGGTGCAGGACTGGTTAAAGGCTAAGGACGATGTCGGAAAACTCAAAACTTTTGTGAACACCATATTGGGTGAAACATGGGAAGAGCAGGGTGAAAAACTCGACTCCGACGAACTGTACCGACGCAGGGAAAACTATCTGTCTGACGTGCCAGCTGGTGGTGTTGTACTTACTTGTGCGGTGGACGTTCAGGATGATCGACTCGAGTGCGAAGTCAAAGCATGGGGCAAAGGCGATGAAAGCTGGGGCGTCGATTTCAAAATTCTCTATGGTGATCTAGCTAAACCTCAGATTTGGGAAGAACTTGATCAGTTACTTTCGCAGAACTATCAGCATGAATCTGGCAACAAACTTCATATCGCTTGTACTTGTATCGACTCCGGTGGTCACTTTACTCAGGAAGTGTACAAGTTTGTTAAGTCTCGAGAGAGCCGCAGAATATTTGCCATTAAAGGTGTTGGTGGTGTTGGTCGTCCTATTGTGTCTCGTCCATCAACCTCCAATAAAGCAAAAATCAAACTCTTTGCCGTCGGTACCGATACGTGCAAAGAGCTGGTTATGGCCAGACTCCAAATCCTAGATCGAGGCTTTGGTTATTACCACTACCCGATAGATAACCGCTTTGATGAAGAGTTTTTCAAACAGCTTACCGCTGAAGAACGAAGAACTCGGTACCACAAAGGCCACGCAATTCTCGAGTGGGTGAAAGTACGTAAACGGAACGAAGCGTTCGACTTGGAAGTTTACAACCTGGCAGCGCGTGAAATCCTCAACCCCAATTACGACGCTTTGGCTTTACACCTCCAAGAAGTAGAGGACGTTGAAGACAAACCGAAAACCAAGCCAAGACGTCGATTCAAAATGAAAGGTTTTTAGATGGCACTAACTGAAAGTGAAACAACGCGGAAAGCGTGGTTGGTGGATGCAATCAACGCCATCCAGAATGCGCAGCTTGGCAACTTAACCTCTGGTAAATCTGCCCTGAGTTTTAACGGACGTAATGTGACAAACATGTCGCCAACCGAAATAGAGTCACTTCGTCGTAGTTACGCAGCCGAACTAGCGAAGTTGGAGCGAAAAGAGCAGGGCGTCAGTACCAGAACCATCAGATGTATAGGGTAACCACATGAAGAAATCACCAATTCAGCGCATGGTGGTGAATGAAATGCGCCGTATGTACGACGCAGGGAATCCTGACCGAATGTCGCTATCGTGGGATTCCACACCTTATACCGCCGACCAAGTCATTTACCACCAGTTGGAAATGTTGCGTTCCCGGGCAAGGCAGCAAGCCAGAAATAACGATTACGTTATTCGGCTTATTCAGGTTATGCAGGACAACATCGTTGGGGCGACTGGTTTTAAGTTGCGTTCAAAGGTCAAAACGAAGCAAGGCAAAGCCAGTTACAAAGCGCGTCAGATGGTTGAGTCGCTTTGGAGTGATTTTGAAGATGCTGTTTCACTGGTTGAGTTCGAAAAGCAAATCGTTGCTGCTCAAATAACGGATGGTGAAGCGTTTGTTTTCTTGCGAGTAAGCGCTTCTGGTCGATTGCATCCGGAGTTAATCGAGCCGAGCCGCATTGATATCAATTACAACAGTGAGCGAGGAAACAACTCGATCATCATGGGGATTGAGTATGACGATGACCTCAACCCCGTGGCGTACCACGTTAATGACACTTACGAAAAGCAGCATCCAGGCGTAGGAAGTCAGATCCAATATTCTGGTAAGCGCACCAGCATTCCTGCTTCAAACATGTTGCATGTATTCCGAAAACTGTTTGTCGGTCAAAAACGCGGTGTACCGTGGGTAGCGCCTTCTCTTGGCCGTCTGTTTCAACTCGGTGAGGCAGAAAAAGCCGCGCTAACGGCCTTTCGTATTGGCGCTGCTAAAATGGGCTTCTTCCGATCGGAAGGTGACGATGAATACACCGGTGATGAAGAGTCCGGTGACATGATGCTAAACGCCGAAGCCGGGACCTTTGAAAATATCGGCAACCTGCATTTTGAATCGTTCGACCCAACGTTTCCCTCTGGTGACTTCGCCCCGTTCGTTGAGCGGATCTTGAAAGGAGTCTCTTCGGGTTGGGGAGTGGATTACCACACTGTAGGTAATGATCTGTCTGGAGTGAATTACTCCAGTGCGCGCGTCGGTTCTCTTGATACTCGGGAACATTACAAGAGTCTCCAGACTTGGATGGTCAAAACGTTTGTTAAGCCACTGTTCAAACGCTTCGTTACGTTGAGTCACTTTAATGGTGGGTTTGGAGCCTTACCGCATCCGGTTTCCTCTTATTACGACGCTCAATTTGTCGGGCGACGATGGGACTGGGTTGACCCGCAGAAAGAAGCCAACAGCAAAAAGATCCTTTACGAAATTAAAGCCATGTCACTTTCACAAATCATCCGGGAACGAGGCGACGACCCTGAGGACGTATTCAACGAGATTGCTGAAGAAAACGCATTAATGCTGAAGCTCGGCATTACACCAACACAAGTTTTTTCCGCAATAGCGCCGGAAGAAGATGACGATGAGGAAAAGGCCAATGCCAAATCCAAAGCCACATGAAATCAAAATAGGGGAATCCTTCGAACGCTCAATGATCATCGATGCCACCCGAGGCATTGACGAAGAGAAGCGTACCGTTGAGGTGTCATTTTCCTCTGAAATCGAAGTGCCGCGCTGGTTCGGTACTGAAGTACTCGATCACTCTCCTGGTGCTGTTCGGCTGGAACGTCTAAATGACGGCGGTGCAGTACTGATGGATCACAACCGAAGTGATCAGGTTGGTGTTGTAGAAGTTGCCTCTATCGACGCTGACCGTAAAGGGCGAGCCACGCTGCGATTTGGTCGCAGTGAAAGGGCTACAGACATTTTCAATGACATCGTTGACGGCATTCGAAAGAAAGTCAGCGTGCACTACAAAATTTTTGCCTACGAACGACGAGAAGGTGAAAACGGTCAACCTGACACCATCAAGGTTACCGATTGGGAGCCTACCGAAATTTCTATTGTTGCTGTTCCTGCCGACGCCAGTGTCGGTGTCGGTCGCAGTGACGAACCATCAACTAAAAAGGAGGCAGAAATGCCAGCTCCAACTAATGAACAAGTGGAACAGCAACGTGACGGTGGTCAGCAAACTATTCCTGCGCCAGCTGCTCCGACTATCACCAATGAGCAGGTACGCTCAGATGAACGCAAGCGTATCGCAGAGATTTCCCGTGCGGCAGAAAATGCCCCTTGGGATTTAAGTGCGCTACGCGACGACGCTATCGAGAATGGTATGTCGATCGAACAATTCCGTGCCGCGGCGTTCGAACAAGCGTCCGCTCAACCGAAGCCAGCCGCCGCTCGTATGAGTGACGAGATGATGCAGCGTGAAAACCGTGAATACTCACTAGTACGTGCGTTGAATGCTCAAATGTCTGGCGACTGGTCAGAGGCAGGGTTTGAGCGTGAAATGTCTCAAGAACTGCGTAGCCAAGGTGGCTCTGTTGTCGGTGGTGGTCTGATTGTTCCTGTGAGTATCTTCAGCTCTCAACGTGCCGATACCGCTAACAACGCAGGCCTGATTGGCACTCAACATATGGCGAATCAGTTCATTGATATCATGCGCGCCAATACCTTGCTGGGCAAACTGGGCGCTCGATTCCTTCCTGGTCTGAATGGCAATGTATCCATGCCGAAGAAAACCGCTTCTGCGACCTTTGGTTGGTTAGCGGAAAAAGAGAACGCGACGGAATCAGACGTAACGACTGGTAACGTGACGCTAAGCGGCAAGCACGTTGGTGGTATTGTGCCACTTACGTTTGAACTGATGCGTCAGTCATCTCCAGCCATTGAACAGATTGTGCGTGAAGACATGCTAACTGGTATGGCCTTGGCCATTGATTTGGCAGGCTTTAGCGGTACTGGCTTAAACAACCAACCGCTGGGCATCCTGAACACTGCAGGTGTCCAAACCGTGGATATTGCGGATAACGTCAACCTTATTCCAACGTTTAACGAGGTTGTGAAAATGGAAGGTGTGTTAGATGACGCGAACGCACTGATGGGCTCTCTCGCGTATGCATTCCGTCCTACGGTTTATTCAGCACTGAAAACTGCGAAAAAAGATGCAGGTTCGGGTCGATTCGTTGTCGAAAATGGCGAATGTAATGGCTATAAAGCCCATAGCTCAACTCAAATGCCTGCTGGTGGCTCACTGTTCGGTAACTTCTCAGATGTGACGATTGGTACCTGGGGAATGGTAGAGCTGATCCCAACCCGAAACAGCCAAACGGGTGGTCTGGATATTGGCTGTCACCAAATGGCTGATGTGGCTGTTCGTAACCCTCAATCCTTTGTTAAAGGCGTCGCCGCGGTATAACCAATACGTGATTTCCATTAATGAGTGCCTCAGCAATGCTGGGGCATTTTTATCTTAATCAGGAGCAAAAGATGGACAAAGTAAAACTCAAACTGACTCGCGGTACCGTGATTTCAAAAGGTGTGCATGGCGTTAAAGATGAAATTGTCGAAGTAGACCCACAAACCGCGCTGAATCTTCGTCAGGCTGGGGCTGCGGTTATCGCGGAAGACGATGCCAAAGTCGGAAAGCCAAGTACTAAGAAGTAAAGGCTATGAGTAATTGGTCTCAATCAGTAGCTGAAATGGACGCTGCCTTATTTGGTGCGTTCGGGGAGTCTGCTGTCATTGCGGGTCAATCAGCAACGGTCATACCGGAAACATCCCAAGATCAATTCGGAATGATGGCCGCAAATGTGACCCGTTTATCCATAACCAGCTCGTCGGGTGTGAAAGTTCGCAAGGGTGACAAGGTCACTTATAAAAACCGCAACCATGTAGTGGCAGACGTACCGGAATATCACGACGGCTTGATAAGCTTTGATCTGAAATGAACAACCTAGACCGCCAGTTGGCAACTGCAGTAAAGAACCTCAGTGCGTTAGATGAAAAAGCGGTACCTCGTGCCAGTGCTATGGCCATTAATCGTATCGTCCCGCGAGCAATCAGTCACTCAGTGAAAGACACTTCAAAGGCGGTAAAGGTTAAGCAAAAAATCATCCGGCGTTACGCCAGAGTATCAAAAAGGGCTACTGCAAAGCAGCCTGTCGCCTATGTTCGAGTAAGACGTACCGACATCCCTGCTATTCACATTGGGGAAGCTCGTACACAAATTCGGCGTAAAAAAGGACGTTACCAGGTGCAAGGTGCAACCCGTGGCAAAAATGGTCGTTATACCAAGCGGGATATATCCGGCTTTACATCCATCAAGGTAGGTAAACATAAGTTTGATAATGCTTTTCTTCAAAAGTTAGAGAATGGCAAGTGGCACATTATGCAACGTACTAGTGATGCTCGCTACCCAATCAAGATGTGTGCAATTCCTATCAAGAATGAAATCACCACTGCTTTTGAGGCGAACAGCAAAAAGCTCATGAAGACGGATATGCCTAAAGAATTGCGCTATGCAATGGGCCAACAGGTCCGATTAATAGTCCGAAGAGAGGTAGGGCGTGGAAATTAACAAACAAATTCGCAAGCAGGTCATTGCTGACTTGGAAGCAGCATTAATTGACGCTGAAGGCCAGCCACTTATTGCTGCTTATTTTTCTGGTCGAGGTGAGCCAGTGACTGCCAGTAATGATGGTGAAACTGGGTACCTCGAAGTGCCAGCAGTCTCGGTTTACCTAATAGAAGGGGAAACTACCGGGCAGGATTTCGACGAGGAAGAGCTGAATGCAGTCCTCGCTGTAGAAGTTATGGACTTGGCCACCAATCAACTGGATGACGACCTCGATACCTTTGGTGAAAAGATCCGGGGCGTTATTGAGCGTAATTACAGCGCTAACGGATTATTAAGCCTTTGCAATCGCGCAGGGTTTTCGTACGTCCGAGAGGAAGGAGCACCGTGGGGCTCCTTGGTTTTAACATTTTCAATTGAATACACCGAAGAGGTTTAATCATGGCAGGAACATTAGATCCAACCAAAGCAGTAAAAGGCGCTGGTACTACATTTTGGCGCTTGAATGATGGTGAAACCATCGACGTGGTTGATGATTACTTTCAAGACACCAAATGGACGCAGCTTGCAGGGGTTCGCGAAATTCAAGGCGCTGAATTAACTTGCGAAGATGAAGAAGATAACTACCTGGATGATCCAGAAGCGGATTGGGCGAAAACGACACCTGGTCAAAAATCGGCAGGTGAGACGACCATTACCTTAGTTTGGAAGCCAGGTGAAACGGGCCAACAACAGTTGATTACCGATTTTGAAAGTGATGTGGTTGGTACTTATCGCATCATGTTCCCAAATGGTACACCAGATATTTACCCGGGTTACATCAACTCTTTGGGTAAGGCCGTCACTATCAAAGAGAAAATTACTCGCACGGTAAAAATCAAGAACGTTGGCAAGCCAATCACGGCTGAAGACGCACTGATTGAACAGGCCAATGCAGGAGTATAAGCACGATGGCATACCTAAAAGAGAAAACCATTCAAGTTGGTGAGCAAGAGCTCACCATCCGTCAGCTTTCTGGCCTAGACCGATTCGACTTTATGGACTTTTGTTCAGACCAAACTGTACCGGAACAGCTTGAAGCACCCAAAGAAGACGCAAACCAAGAAGAAAAGGAAGCGTTTTTAGTTAAGGCGAGCAAAGTCGCTAAGCAATGGGATCGTTTGAATTTCATTATGTGCGCAAGGTTGGTTGCGTTTGGTTCGCACTTTGATATCCATGATATCGAAAAACGTCACCAACACATTATGGCATCGATGTCAGTAGAGCAGATTAAATATGTGCATGATGAGGTCGCTAAGCTATCAGGCATGGAGCTACCAGCACCAGAAGAAGATACTGAAGCAACCAAATCTGAGCAGGACAATAAGGAACCCGTCGACCCAAAAGCTTAATTCGGGCTGAAAAGCGGTTCGCCCAAGACCTCGCTCGTGAGTTTGGTCATGTATGTTGGCGAACCATGCTTGCCTCAGTCAGCAGTGAAACGGTTATCGAGTGGCAAGAACACTTTTCTGAGCAAGGCTTTACACACCAAATGGACAACTGGAGGTTTGCTGTCAGTTGTGCATCGAACTGGAATGTCACCTCCTTGGCCGCAGGTATTAAGTTAGACGAACCTATTTCCTTCCGAGATTTCTTACCCGCCACTGGCGAGCCCGAAGAACCCCGTGAATATACCGATGAAGAGCTGATGGCGATGAGCGAATCAGCAGGAGGATTCCGCATTGAGCGCCCAGATTGCTGATTTTAATATTCGCTTCAATACTGAAACCGCCAAGTTTCAGAAAGACGTGGATTACGCCAAGAAGATGCTGCGCGGCTACACCAAAGAAGCCAAAGTAGCTAACGATGAAACGGGAAATTTCGACCGACAACTCAAAGTCGCAGGAGCCAATTTTAAAGAATTTGGCAGAGGCACTTTGCAAGTCGCAGGTATGATTACTGCCGGAATGACTGCCACCGTCGCTGCAAGTGCTTACGTTGTTCGTCAAAGCGCCCAACAAGCTCGAGAAATTGAGCGACAAGCCACGGTTGCTCAGGTCTCAGTTGAGCGAATTCAAGCCTTAGCCTATGCCTCTCAGCAATATAATATTGAAGGCGACAGAATGTCGGACATCCTCAAGGATGTGAACGATAAGCTAGGTGATTTCTCCGAGAACGAAGGCGGTGAGTTTGCCGACTTTATGGAGAATATCGCGCCTAAAGTCGGCCTCACTATCGAGAAGCTGCAACAACTATCCGGTCCAGAAGCACTCATCGCGGTGAAAACTGCGATGGATGCTGCCAACGTTCCGATGAAAAGTCAGATTTTCTATCTGGAAAGTATCGCCAATGATGCATCGGCATTAATGCCACTGCTGGATAACCAAGGCCAAAAGCTTTATGAGTTAACTCAACACTACCAAGATATGAACGTGGCTATGTCTCAGTTTGACATCAGCCAGTTCAAGCAAATGGACCAACAAATTGGTGACATGGAGCTAAAGCTTGGTAAAGCGTTTAGTGGTCTTTCCCGACAAGTGACATTCAGCCTTCTACCTGCATTAGATGATGTAAATATCTTTGTCGACGGTTTGACGAAAGGTGTAAGAGATTACACGAATCAGATTGAAGCCTTTGGTCTCGCCTCAGCAACGTTGAATGTGTTTTCTGGCACCACCATGCGTGAAAAACACCGTGAAATTTTCGGTGAAATGATCGAGCTAGAGGAAGAGCTTAAAGAATATGAAGGCGTAGATATCAACAAGCTGCCGAGTGTTAATCCATTTGGTAAAAGTCGTAATGAATGGTTCAACTTACAGCGTGATCTCGCAATGAAGCGTGATGAGCTTAGAGAACTGAATGACAAAGTGGTCGAGCAGCAAAAGCGTTGGTCAAGCAACTTCGATTACAAAGGCTCAGGGAGTGGTAACGACAACGGCGATGACACTGGCAGTGGTTCAGGTACAGATAAGGATTTAGAACGACAGCAAGCAGCAAGTGCATCCAGACTATCAGCATTGGACACACAGTACGCAGATGAGCGTGAAAAGCTTTTGTTGGCTCACGAGCAGCGCGTAGAAGACATTGAAAACCTAAAGCTCTCAGAGCAAGAAATTGAAAAGCGTGGTTTTGATAGCTTAGAAGCGATCAAAGCGGAATATACAACTCGCGAAAATGCACATTACGAAAACGAGAAAGCTAAGCATCAAAAACGTGTAGAAAACGAAATAAACCAAGTTGTCAGTGGATGGCAGCAACGTTTGGCTTTGAATGCTGCTGGTGAAGAAACAGCAGCAACTGAAGAAGCTCTAGCATATGTTAACCGTCAGAAGCTTTTGGATGAGCAGTTTGCCGCCACAATGGAAAAAGCGGCAGGTAACAAGGCACTGGAGCAAGAACTAGAGCAGCAGTACTTTGCGACTAGAGAAGCTACTTGGGAACAGCATCAACGGAATTTGAACAAAATTGAAGAGGATGCTGCAAAATCTAGACGTGCAAAACAGGTAGTAGAGCTTCAAAATTACTCAGATCTCTTCGGTAATATGGCGGGTCTTGTAAAAGGGTTCTCTGGTAAGCAATCTGGGTTGTATAGGGGCATGTTTGCCGCTTCTAAAGCTTTTGCAGTTGCAGAGTCAATTGTCAAAATCCAACAAGGGATAGCCAACGCTGCTTCTTTACCTTTTCCATCCAACATTCCGGCTATGGGTTCTGTGATTGCTAGCACAGCGAGTATCGTTAATACGATTAAGTCTACTCAAATGACAAACATGGCGCATAACGGCATTGAAGAAGTTCCGATGTACGGTGGTCGCAGTGAATCAAACTGGACGCTAAAAGCAGGTGAGCGAGTTTACACCAACGAGTCAGCGCGACGCATTGACCAAATGTATCAAGCCACCATGGCGATTTATCGCCAACGATTTTCTGCGAACGACCCAACCATGGCCTACCAAAACCGTATGGCTGGAAATAGTAGCCCCGCCAATGTTGTCGTGAACCTGGTCGAAGACGCCAGCCGAGCGGGAACCGTAGAGCAATCTAACGATGGTGACCTGGTTACCTTAGACATTAAGGTTGCCAAGATTCTGCAATCGTCATCGTCTCAAAGCGCTCAGGTCATGAAAACTCGATACAGGACTCAACAGTATGGCAGTTAAATTTACCTACCCAAGCATGTTGCCGGTTCCGTTGTTGTCTGCGTATAGCCTCAATCAGCAGTCTAGTGTGATTACAACTGAGTTCAGCACTGGCCGAGTTAGAGCTAGGCAGTTAAAAGACCGCCCGAGCACCATGAAAGCTGTCTGGCGTATTGATGAGTCAATGGCCGAGATGTTTGAAAGTGCGCTCGAAAACTGGCTTTTAGGCCGCTGGTTTCTGATCAAGATTAGGCTTCCACGAACTGAACGTATGCAGGAAGTGGAAGCGCTAATCACCAAAGACCCAAGAGAAAAGCGCAAACCAAGCAGCCGAAACCTTTCCAAATGGGAATACACAGGCGAATTACTCATTAAACCGTTGCCACAAATGGATGAAGGCAAATTGCTGGATGCCATGTATTACCCGAACACCTTTGCTGAGCTGATTGCTCAACTAGAAACCACCATGATGGAGTTACCTTAATGTCCAATTTTCCAGATTTATTAACCTCATTTGCAGAAGCGGTGGAAGCGCTAAAAGTTAAGCTGAGTCAGGATGCATCTAAATCCACCACTTATAACGGTGAGCTAATTCAGTCAATCGAGAAAGATTTGAACGATAGATACGTTGAACTGAAAACCATGATGAACGGTCGCTTATCGTTTGCTACGAAAGCGGAGATGGATGCCGACACAACACAAGAAATGAATGCATTGGCCGAAGTGTGGAATGACACTGATGTAAATAAAAACGGGCTTTATGGGTGGAATGGTTCTGTATGGGGTAAATCCACTTATGATCCACGGCAAGAAATGTTGGCGAACTTTGACAGTGTGACCTTAGCCTCAGCCATAGCGAACCGTACGTTTGAAAAATGGATTCAGGATGGGTATGACACCGAAATGTCAGCGCCAATCTGGGGGTTTGATAACGAAGTTTATGCCAATAGTTGGTTGCCAGGTACCCCACTTTCTGGATTCGGGTTCGTATCTAAATATGATGAGCCCAATGTGATCAGTGGGATTGAATTTATACATGCTCAAAATGGTGGGACGTATCAATATGCGGTGAGCGTATATAAACGTCCTGATAGTGCAGGTCGTGATGCGGCGCCGCCCGACGCGGTTTCTGGTGATGTATTGCTGCATGCAGAAACGGTCATTAAACCCCAGGAAGCCTCGCAAAGCTTTGACTGGTATCTCTTAGAATTCAATAAGCAAATCCCTGTGGTCCCTGGCTTTCATTACATCATTTTAGTAGAGGCCCAAAATTCAAGTGGTGAGCCAGTCTCTTTCGCCTGCCGTTCTTATAGTACGGAAGTGGACGTGCCAGCATCAATGTCGGTCGAGCACGGTTTCTTTAATAGTATTTCAGACCCTAATTTCAGGCCGTTCACATCTGCTTTCAGTAATGAAGTGATGTATGCCAGGACATTAGTCCGAATTGCGAAAGGCATGAACCAAAAGATGGGAAAGATTGAAACAGTATCTGAAAAGCAAAGTGATGCATTGGGATTGTCGTATACCGTCGCAAATAATGACCGTCGTAATGCGCTTTCTAGAACGGATAGTTCAACAACTTGGAAAGCAGGGGATTTTACTGGATGGGCCTCTCATCATCGTTTTGAAGGAGTGAACAGTTCGACGCTTGTTGAAGCCGTAGAGTTTTTTACTAACGGGCGAAATGGCGGGCTTCATGACTTTGAAAGCCGAACCGACACACTGACGGTGTCAGTGTTTGAAATGACGGATGACAACTGGACAGAGGGCAACTTTGAAACGTACCCATTAATCGTGCAGAATGACGTGTTTATCGGCTCTAAAGGGGAAAATCTAGAGTTGCTTACGTTACCAATATCATTTGAGGCCAAACCGGATACTGATTATATCATTAGCATTATTGGTTGGTTTAATGATCAGCGTTCGGGTGTAGGCGCAGCACTTGGTATTCACGAGGATTTTGACAACCCGAATCTAGGTAGGTATCGAGGGTTTTATCAAGCAGGTGTTTCTGGAGGTTGGTTCGAGCATAACTTAGGTTCTGGTGTCTGGCTAAAAACAAATGAGCGAACCTTTAAACTCAATAATGGTGAGTTTGATAAAATCATGGCGTTCATGGAGCCTAAACAATACCCATTGTACAGCCGTGAATGGGTGTCTAATAATTGGAGTTGGAATGCGAATGCGGCTAACCCATTTACAGGCTGGGCGGTCGGTTACGACCCACAAAATGATCACTTGGCGACCAATATTGAAGTAGTGTTGGAAAATGCAGTGTCTGCACTACCGCTTAATCTGAAAGTGTACAAGCGAATCGTTGGCGCCATCACCTCACCACCAGGTGCTTTAGGTGATGAATTGGTATTAACCAAGCAATTTAGTGCCACCGACATTGAAATCAACAGTGATAATTTTCAGTGGGTAACCATACCGGTTGATGAACTAAAGCATTTTGAAGCTGGATTTTCATACCTGTTCCATTTCTACACCGACGGATCAGGTCTTGGGACTGGCATGACGGCGCTCGATCTTGATGAATCGGATTATATACATCGAGGGTGGTATTCAACTCAAGTTTACCCTGCATTAAGGTCAATATCTGGCAATGGAGGGGTGGCAATAAGAGTATTGGCTGATGGGTACGCTCCTCTGGACCTAACGCCCAAATCCATTTTGTTCACCACTCACAATCAAGTTGATGTCGAAACGTCCAAAGTGTCTGATTTGACGCTGACGGTAGAAGCATCATTACGTTCAATAGGTGTGAATGTCGACATTGAGAAAGCGTTGACGTTTGACACGACGCTTAATCAGGCGGGCATCACTGAGCAAGTAAATCTGGTGTACTCAACTGGAAGCCGATTGTTCACCAACCCAAACCCAAGATTGCAAAACAAGTATATTGCTAATGTGTCTGCGGTTCGAACGGATGATGGAACACCATTAGAGGAAGGTGTGGATTTTCGCGTTTATGATCAAGGTGGTAAATTGGTTGGGTTGGTTGATACAGCCACGTACTCCATTGATGTAACATACGACGGCTATTTTGAACGTTATGATCTGGTTGAATACGACATTATCAGCGGAGAGTTGACGGTCGTAAAGGGCACGAATCGTGATCGCGATGCCGATGAATATAAACCGCAACCAACCGCCGGTAAGTTACCACTTTATTATGTCTATGTTGCTGGCGATAAACTGGAGTTAATCCCAGTTCACCTTTGGCAGTTGGGGATACAGCGAGGCACTGAGGATGAGGTAGCTCAACTTCAGCGTCATAATGCGTCGAGTTTGACCCAAGTTCTGGGTAAGCTACGTCGAGGTGACGACATTCGCCTGGCAGGGTACGGGGACTCTATCACCGCTGTGCAAAATAACGAGCCACCAGTCACCACACCAGGTGGAATTGAGCGTGATCGATTGTGGTACTTTAGAGATTATGAGCCTGACACAATTTCAAAAATAGAGACGTTTGATTTTGGTGACGGTGCAGGTTCTGACCACGTAAAAGAGGGGTGGAACTGGAGGCTAAAAGAGCACTTTGAAACCGCATATGGCGTGATCTGCAATTATGATAACTGGGGTATTGGTGGTACTACTTCTGGCACCGGAGCTAAGCAAGGCTTAGACCCAACGAGGTTAAATGCTTTATTAGCAAGTCAGCCTGATTTAACTGTGATTGCGTTTGGTATGAACGAAATTGGTGATGATGCGACGCTATCTAATGTCATTCAAATTGCTAATCAGCTAAAAGCAATTGGCTCAGACGTTATTATTATGGGTTGTCCTAGGATTAATGCACTAGGCGGCAGAGCTTCAGTGGAAGCGTGGCGTAAAACCAATAACTTGCTGTATGCTGCCGCGATTCAAACTGGCTCTGCATATTGCTCAACCGCTTACCTGACTGATGATGAGCGATTGTCTGGTATAGGGCTCAGTGCAAACAGTATGTGTAATTCTAACCAGTACAATCACCCTGGTGCTTATGAGCTGCGTCGTTACGGTCACTTTTTGGCGTCATTGTTCTTACTATGAAAACAATAGAAGTTACCTACGCCATTGTTCCTGATGCTGTGTCTACTATTGCCTAGCATTCGCCGCGCCATCGATTCCTGATGGCGCGTAGTGAATTGCCATGGCAATCATGAGTAATGAGCCAGTCCATTCTTAAGATGAGATTTTCCCTATGTCTCAAGCCCTAAAGCAATACCACGCTAGTGCTGGACCCGACGACGAGCTGATCACTCTGCAATTAACCTCAACCGCGTTTGGAACTCGTTATCTGGTTTCGGCGTTTGAGGATATTACCGCTGCCCTCGAAGATACCACCTTGGTGACCTTTGAGGCTGCGGGGCTGGCGGTGAACCTTCCAAAGTCTGCCACTGGAGCAGAGATGGAGCTTCAATTTGGTCTCGATAACGTAACTGGTGAAGCAAGAGAGCTGATAGAAGCAGCGCGCAAAGCAGGTGCAGATGTATTTATTACGCTGCGTCAGTATATGGCCTCAGATCTAACGGCACCTGCAGCAAAACCGATTAAGTTCAAAGTCACTACAGCAACGACATCTCGCACGAATTGTAGCGTTAATGCTGGGATAGGCTATCTCAGTAATAGCGCTTGGCCGAGAGAACGGTTTACTGTCGAATACGCGCCTGGTCTGGCGAACATATCATAACGATTAAAAGAGGTTAGCTATGAATACAGATAGGCTGCTCAGTATCGCTGAGCGAGTCCCGTATTTGCCTGGTGGTCGTGATCTGTTGGGGTGGGATTGCTATGGTTCTGTTCGCTGGCTGAATTACCAATTCACTGGCGTTTTGATGCCTGAGTTTCCTGCAATCAGCCACAAGGAGTCCATGACAACCCAACGTGCAGCGTGGGCCATGCATGATCACGTGCAAGAGTGTGAGTTCCAACCTCTGGCTTTGGCGTCTCAATATAGAAATCGACGTTGGGAGCATGTTGGTTTGGTACTGCCTGACCGTCGCATTATTCACGCCTATGAAGGCATCAATAAAACCACCATCCAACGGCGGAGCATGTTTGAAATGCTCGCGCCTGTTACCAAGTATTATCAATGGAAAGCTTAAGATGGCCACACTGATTGTTTATCCTGATGCTGCTGACGTTACGGTTCGAGAAGAAAACCAGATTCATGAACCAACATTGAAAGCTTATCTTGATCATCATATCCCTGGCTGGGATTGCGGACCAAGTGGTCATAAGCTAAAAGCCCCAAGGTTCGCTGCTGTGCTTAACGGTAGCTCGTTCTCACCATCTCGATGGCAGTCTCAAGTTCTGTTGGATAGCGACGTAATTGAAGTGGTGCTTCCGCCTAAAGGTATTGAAATCACTGTTGCAGGCTGGATCGCAATTGCGGTCTCAGCAGCGTCTGCGGCTTACAGCTTTTTCATGATGAACAATATGAACCAGCTTGGCTCAAACTCCAGTACGGTTCCCAAAGGTAAAAACATTTATGACATCAACGCTCAGGCGAATAGTGTTGAATTAATGGGGATCCGGCCTCAATGGTTTGGCCGTCACCAGTCCGTGCCGAGTTACCTTTGCAGTCCCTATAAGTATTACAACGAGAATAATGAGCAGGTTCTCGCCCTGATGCTTCATGTTGGGGAAGGGCATTACCAGATATCTTCAACGGGATTGAGCATTGCTGGTACGCCAATCAGTCGCCTGAGTGACGATGTGGACTGGCAGTTTTTTGAGCCTGGAGAGGATGTCACGGTTCATGAGGCCCATCGCAATATCTACACTGCGGAAGAGGTCGGTGGAACGGACAGCTCAAGCGGTCTGGATTTTATCGGACCTAGTACGTCGGTTTCCTTTGGTTCCGAAGATGCTGACATGGCGTTGATTCTGAGTGACGACACCGTGCTTATTCAGGAGCGTATTACACGCACTGTTTATTACGGTGGAGATCGTGATAATGAGACGACGAGCTACTGGAAAAACAAAAATCTCAACTGGGCAGATGGCACAACGTTTACCATCACCGGTGTTTCATCTCAGTCGGTTCTGATTGATGACATTGTGGAGATCGTCGACAGCGGTAACGATGAAACGACAGGGGAACCACTGCCGGATAAGATTATCGGCAAAGGATTTAGTGTCCTTAGCGTCAATCAAGAAATTCAGCTGTCTGGCGCAGGCTCAAATGATTCGACTTATTTGGCTGTGCCTCTGTCAGACACAGAACTGACTTTCAAAGACTTGGAAGGTAATGACGTTATCGATCTAACTCCTGCGCCAAGTGTAACGGTTAAGATTACGACTACCAGCACGGATGATGGTTTGTACCAGATCGTTTCCACCGATTCTGATTATAAGATGACGGTGATTCGCGTTGGGGATGAGGACTGGACTGGTTTTTTGGGCGGAACGTATAGCAACGATATCTCACTGGATGTAACCAGCGACACGTTACCAGATTACCAGCTTGGCCCTTATGTTGGATGCCCTGAAGGGTACACGACCGATTACATTGAAATCGACATGCTGCGTAGTTCTGGGTGGGGGTGGTACGACAAAAAAGGCCGACTGCAAAATATTACCGTGGATTGGGAGGTCTGGGTCCGTGATGCCGATGTAGGAGAGCTCGATGAATGGCAGGTTTTCCCGTTCAGCTATACCGATAAAAGCTACGACCAAGTCGGCCAAACTCACCCTATCACGCTTTCAAGCCCGATACGTCCAGAGGTGATGCTGGTCAGGAAAACCAAGTCGTATGATGACACTAAGTATTTGGATAAGCTTCAGTGGATGCGCTTAAAGTGTAGACTGCCCACGGCGAGCAGCTACGCGACCAGCACCACACTGGCTATATCAATTCGTTCCGATTCAAATCTTTCTTCGTCGGCTACCAACAAGATCAAGGTAGTACAAACTCGCAAGCTTCCGGTACCCGATGGGGCGGGAGGCTGGACAGAAGAGCTGTACGCCACTAGAGATATTGCCCCTGCAGTGCGCTATATCGTGCACAATTCTGGCGGGTCGGACGACGACATTGATATGGATGAACTGCTGTGGATGCACGACAACGTGTGGTCACCAAATGAGGAGTATTTCGATGGTGGGTTTGTCGATGAGGGAACCATCTACTCTGCTTTGAAAACCACCTTGCAAGCAGGGATGGCCGAGTTTTGTTTCGATATTGGCAAAATTCTGCCTAAGCGTCTGTTTGAGAAAACTAGCGCAGGTCATGTCTACACACCGGACGTGATGAAAGGCGAGGGTTTAAACATCACCACAACACTGTATGACCCCGATCAAACCGAGGGGTTGATTGTGTATTACATGGACCCGACCGACTGGACAACCAGCAGCGTTAAGTGCTGGCTAGGCGATAAGAACGCGATCACTAAATGGGGAGAATTGGAGCTAACCAAGGGTGTTACGTCAAGAACGCGAGCTTGGCGCATAGGCATGAGAATGCTGAGACGGTCAAAGGGCGAGAAAATTAATTACTCGTTCACAACGGAAATGGACGCGCTCAACAGTACCTATTTGGACTATGCCGAGTTGTGTGATGACTTGCCGAACTTTGGCCAGTTTGGTGAGGTCGTCGACTGGCAGGTGGTCCGCAACAGCAACGATGAGTTAGTTGCTCAAATTACCGTAGATCGGGATTTAGAATGGACTGAGGGTGAGGCTCACTATATGACCATTCGCCGCCATGATGGAACGGGAAATGGCCCTTTTGTCGCAACAAAGGTTAGTAACCGAGTAGTCATGCTCAGTGGCCAGCTTGACTTTATCCCCGACCTGACCGGAAAAATAGAGCCCCCGCTTTGGCTCTTTGGTGATGCAACTCGCTATTCAGAGCCTGCGGTGATTACCTCGATAACGCCTAATATCAACAACGACGAGACCAAGTGTAGTGTTAAAGCTACCAACTACGTTGCTGACATGTTTAAAGACGATAACAACCTCCCGCCAGCTCTTGGGGTTACTTGGTGGGAGTAGTTCCTTTCTAAATGCTTTTCCTGATTCAGTACCTGCTGAGGTGATATTCTTAATTCAATTTAAATAGCCACTCATTTGTCCCCTAAAAAGTAAAACTTCATTCAAAAAGAGCCCAAAATTTTTTGTCAAATAACCATCCGACTTAACGTTATAGTTAAGTTCAATGTATATTTTGCAACAGTGGTCCAGTTATGAGAATCATTTCAATGAAGTTTTAGTAGCACGAGTAAACGTGAGGACTTTACTGATAACTAATCTAAAATTACGAGGTCTTCGAGCAAGGCAATTTGTTAAATTGTTAAAGTGAGGTGATATATGTTTAATGTTGTGACCAAATGGCTATTATTACCGTGCGTATTGTTGGTGTCAGGGTACGCTCTAGCTGGCGACAAAGAAATTCCATTGGATAACGTAGCTCTGGAGTGTCTTAAAGCCGAGACTATACCGTTAAGCATTTACCTAGTTAATGGTATTAAGTTACAAGGGCAAGTGAGTTCCTTTGATGACAACGTCATCGTATTACAAAATACTGTCAAACAAACTGTGTATAAACACGCAATCTCAACAATAGTTCCAGCTAGGCCATATTTCTGTGACGATACTCTTTAATCTGATTGCTTTCCGCCCTGCATAGTTAGTATACAGGGCGGCTAGCTAAATATAAGTATTAGGTAAGCTTTGAGTTTTATTTAATTCCTTCCAAACCCGATCAGACTCTTTCAACCACTTTCCATACTCCTTGGCCATCTGTTGAGCTAGGTAACTGACATTGACGTTCGCGTGGGTGCTAGCTGGTGTCAGTGTATCTAAATTGTTATTGATTCCTGTGTGGAATGCCGGTCTTTCTATCAAGAACAGCCCAAACTCTTACTAATGCAATACACGCTTAGTGTAGTAACCTCTTGCTGCTGGCATAACAATGTTTGAAACTAGGTTCAAGGTGACTGCTAGGCGCGAAAAATGGGGCAGATTTGGGGCAATGATGGGGCGAAATAAGCATGAAATTTTGAATGTTTAGGATTTATTTTGATCATATAAGAATTGAGAATGAGCACTTTTACATGACGGGTGTTTATTTAATATATTGATTTTTAATGATTTATTTTTAACTCACCAATTGAAGTTTACTTTTGTAGTTGACACGATGAATCGCAGTGTAGATTTGCGTGGTTTTTACATCAGTATGCCCTAATTGTTCCTGAACAGTTCTAATGTCTGCGCCAGATTCCAATAAGTGCGTGGCAAAACTGTGTCTTAGTGTGTGGCAAGTTACAGTTTTCTCAATGCTTGCGTCGCTTGCCGCGCGCTTTACTGCTCTTTGTATTGCGCTTTCATTGATATGATGCCTTCTCAATTCACCAGTATCTCGATCTGCGCTTAACTTTGTTGATGGAAACAAAAAGTGCCAGTTAAAATCTAGCTCCGCTTTTGGGTATTTACGTCGTAAACCTTCAGAGATGTATACGCCCGCATAACCAGGCATGTGTCTATCTTTAAAGTAATAGTTTCTTGCTAAATTAACTTGAGCTTTAAGTGGTTCATGCAGTTCTTTGGCTAATGTGACTGTACGATTTTTACCTCCTTTTCCTTGCCAAACGCGAACTGCACCATAATCATAATCGATGTCTTGAACTCGTAAGCGTAAACATTCCATCACTCGAAGCCCTGAGCCGTAAAGCAGCTGAATATGGAGTCTATACCTCGGGTCGATATGCTGAACGAATCTTCGGATCTCCTCCCTGGTTAACACAACGGGAAGTTTCTTTTCGGTCAAGGATTTCTGAAATCTCATATCAAGTGATAGTGGGGTTTTGAAATAATCACGATATAAAAATGATATTGAGTTCAGCGCCAAAGCTTGCGTTTTTACCGCAACTTTTTCTTCTACCGCTAAGTAACTCAGAAATTGAATGACATCATCTTCTGCTAGTGTTGATGGGTGTGCAAGCTGGTGAAAAGTGATAAAGCGTTTTATCCAAAATAGATAACTTTCGATAGTTTTATTCGCATAATGACGAGTAAGCATGTGCTCTTTTACACTAAGTAAAAACTGACTTTTCATGATAAATTAACCTGTTTATTTATACAGATCCGTTAATGTATCACCACTTTTGAAATTAGCGTGCTGTGCGCCGCCTAATTGCGCGAGCTACCACACATATTCATACTGTTTTTCTATTTGTTTCATATATATAAGTGCTACGATTGATAGCGCTTTTGATAAGAAAGAAGGCGATAGTCTGCCAGAAAAACGGCAAATCGCCGTATAGAAAGCGTTAGGTGAATTAATGGAATATCACTACACAAATAATGATAGGTTGATGCAGCTAAACGACTTAAAAGGACGTTTGACGCTTTTAATTGCTCACCTTCAACTAAACCATAACGATGCCAAGATAATTTCAATATACGAGCGTGCTTTGTTTGACGTAGATGAGCTGATTTGCAATGGCTTTAACCAAAATCAATTGTCGAATGTTAGTGATTCAATCCCAGATCTTTTTAATCGGCACAAAGATTGGGTACCTCCCTTAGAAGTTGGCTCTGATGGTAAGTTGTCTGAGCCGCAATGGTTTTTAGCGTTAGAGAACTCTCTTCAACCTGTTCTAAAAAGTGCAAGGGAACTAAAGGAGTTGGGTGCGCGATAATTCACCTAACAAATTGTTCAAGAGGGATTCGCAACGCGTGGCATTTTTACTATGCGTTGGTTCTGGTGATTAAGGTGGTATGCGGCGGCTTTCGTATTGCGTTGCTCACCCCTTAACAAGGCGTTATACGCAAGGAGTAATATGTACATTGTCGAATTAAACTACCCTGGTACTTGGTTGCAATTTGAAGATCAAGATTCTAAGCATGAAATCGAAACTATGCTACGAAGTTTGGAGGGCATAGTAACTGAAGCTGCAATTTCATTATCTATGTATGAACAGGCAGTCTCAGCTCCCCGTGATCATCGAAAAGAAATGGAGCGAGACCGAGAACTGAGAGAAGTAATCGATAATCAAATTCGTGAAGAAGCTGGAGAAGATTATTATCTAAATTTTGAACAATATAGATTGAAATCGGAAAAGCAGTTAAGAATTAGGAAAGCTGAGCTTGGAATTATTCCAAGCTCATACTTGCATAAAATTCCATTTATACATGCGCATACTTTTGTCTACGCCGTTGACTCATTTGGTAAGTTTTTAGAAGAATTAGCTCAATATAAAAATATACCGAAATCCGTTCAAAATTGTCTTGATGAGTTTAATCGACTGTTGCCCTCAGTTAGAAAAATCCGAAACTCTGCATTACATATCGAAGATCGCTCACGCGGGTATGGAACTTGGAAAGACAAAAAGAAGGGCAAAAAAATGGAGACTTCGGGTTTCTTAGGGCTCAGTAATCTAGAAGGCAATTTTTTATGCTACACGATCGATGATGGTACTTACCAGAAAGTTGAAATTAGTGTAAATGTTTTAAATATACTAGGGCAAATAATGAACCATTTGTTAGCGAGCTTTCAATGGGAAGGTAGCCCTCGAATAGAGCCGTACTACTAAGCGTATAACAAACTGTTTAAGAGTGATTCGCAACGCGTGGCATTTTTACTATGCGTTGCGTTTGGTGTTTAAGGTGGTATGCAGGGGCTTCGGTATTGCGTTGCTCACACCTTAACAGGGCGTTAGGCTAATCAGGGAGATAAAGATGTCACTTTGGGTTTTGGTTCCGCTTTCATTTTTCCAGCTTGGAGTAGGCTGCATTATTGGTTTTGGGCTTATATTTCTCTCAGGTATAGATAGGAGAGAGAAGCTTTCTGAGTTCAACAATAACGTTTGTGTAGCACTATGGTTTCTATATGTCTTTTCGGTGTTCACGAGTTTCGGACTAGTAATTTATTTTTACTTAATTGATAGCCAAGCATCGTATTATCTATGGTATTTAACACAATGGATTGTATTGGCCGTTCTTGTAGGCTACTGGCGAATAGCGAGCGTAAAATTAGCCTAACAAACAGTTCAAGAGGGATTCACAACGCGTGGCATTTATACTATGCGTTGGTTTTAGTGTTTAAGGCGGTATGCAGCGGCTTTTGTATTACGTTGTTCACCCCTTAACTGGGCGTTAGCTTAAATCATCAACAAGGATGTGTAATGAGAAACAAAAAATGGTTTTTTGCGGCGATTTTGCTCATTGGTGGTCCTTCACTACTGCCATTTAGTTTGGAAGTGATTTCTGCAATCGAGTTATTTGGCTTTTTGGGTTTATGGACAATTTATTCATCCTACGCAGAATATTTGGTGAATCATCCTAGATTCAAAAGAGGTTTTTGCTTAGCGACGAGTTGGGATTTTCAGCCTCAAATGCTGTTCTCTATAAGTGAGCTTAAGGAATGTCCCCAGCTAGTTTTCCATATGGTTCCAGTTCAAAGTATTATGGTTTGGACTCTGAATATTCTGTTTTGGGGTGGTGTAGCTTGGTGCTACATAATTTAAGCTAACAAACAGTTCAAGAGGGATTCAGCACGCGTGGCATTTTTGGTATGCGTTGATTTCGGTGTTGAAGTGTCATGCAGTAACATAGGTATTGCGTGCTTCACCCCTTAACTGGGCGTTATAAAACAAGGAGTAGACCATCGATATTTTACTCGCAAGGTCAGCTGAATACGAGAACTATGTTGACTATATACTAAGGCAACCGCTGTATGATGGCTCTGATAGGATTCGAGTAAGCAAAATAATGTGCAGCGTATCCTTGGAACATGCTGAAAGTTTAAAGATTCTGCTCGCGACAAGAAACTTCACATCTGCTCTTGGACTCTTGAGGCTTCAGTTCGAGAGTCTAGTTCGGGGAATGTGGGTGTTGTATGCTGCAAGTGACGTAGCAGTAAGCAAACTAACTGCAGAGTTAAATGAAGAAAATCAAAGAAGAGCTAACAACTTGCCGATGTTGAGCGAAATGATTAGCCAGTTGGAGAAGAAGGCTCCCACAAATGCAGTAGATCCTATTCTCGAGTTCAAAGAGTATTCTTGGAAACCGCTAAGCTCATACGTTCATGGAGGCTTACATGCTGTTGATAGACATAGCAAAGGGTATCCAGTTGCTATGCTAGAACAGGTTTTGAAAGCATCGAATGGTGTTAACGGCTTAGTTGCCGTATTTGGTTCTATCCTCACAGGTCAAACGAATTTGACTCAAGAAGTATATAAATCATTTGAAACATATGCAGACTGCTTTCAGATGAAGGGACCAATTGTTTTATAACAAAGCATTTAAGAGTGATTCCCAACGCTTGGCATTTTCATTTCAAAGTTGGGTTTAGTGTTTATGGTGCAATGGTTTAGGTTAGGTGGTAGCGTTGCTCACACCTTAATGCGGCGTTATGGCTTAGAGGGAAATATGAAAAAATCGATAGTACCAGATGAATTTAGGCATTACTTTGATGATTGGCATTTCTCGCCAGTAATTGAAGCTGATGGCACAGTATATTTGTCAGGTGTTACTGCTGCCAGAAAGGGTAAGCAAATAAGTACGAACCCAGAAGAACAGTTCCATGATGCTTTCTATAAACTCGGGGTTTACCTTAATGCAGCAGGGTTAACTTACGACGATATCCTCGAAATGACGACATTCCACATTGATTTAAAGAAGCACATAGATGTGTTTTCAAAAGTAAAAGATGAATATGTTAAAAAGCCTTATCCTGCTTGGTCAGCTATTGGAGTTTCAGAATTCATCCCAGAGAACGCACTCGTTGAAATGAGAATAGTGGCTAAACGTTAGCATCGCCATAACAAAGCGTTTAAGGCGGACTCTCAACGCTTGGCATTTTTTGTTCAAATTGGTTGCGGTGTTTATGATGTAATTATTAGGTTAGGTGGTAGCGTTGTTCGCCACTTAACGCGGCGTTAGGCTATGAGGTCTCAGATAAATCCCGTACAATATTGAGGGTTAATTTTTTGAGGCTTTAAGTAGTGAGAATTCTTTATATTTTGGGAGCGCTAATTAGCAGTTCGGCTATTGCATATGACCCCTATAATTGTCTGTCTGATGTCTCTGAAGTAGATAAAGGCATCCCAATTGGCTTGGCAACTGAACTTTGTTCAGGAGCTTGGACGAAAGAGCCCGCGACATGTTATCTGGGAGCCTCTCTTATCGATGAAGAAATTCCTCGTTTTCTAGCAATAAAACTTTGTTCAGGCTCGAGTGACGCAGAGAAAACTTTGATGTGTTATGCGAAGAGTGCTGAGGCAGAGTTAAACCGTGGTTTGGCAACTACCCTTTGTGGGGTGAGTGGGTCTAAAGAGTAGTTGTGTCAATAATAGCCTAACAAACTGTTTAAGAGGGATTCGCAACGCGTGGCATTTTCACTATGCGTTGATTTTAGTGATTAAGGTGGCTTGCAGCGGTTTCGGTATTGCGTTGCTCACCCCTTAACAGGGCGTTAGTACGGGATTGGCATCAACGGTTAAAAGTTTTGGTGTTTATTGGTTTCGTTTTCTAGCTTTTCACTGGATCAAATGTGCCTTTCATGTTCTTTCCGGTGGCACTCTATGCTGAGTTTCCGCTTTGACTTCACCGTTTACGGCTTCTAACTTTTTGGTTATTTCGTGGGCGCGGCTTCTCTTGTGTGGCTGGTTTTTGCCTTAAATTCGGTTCTTTGGTGTGGTTGTTAACGTTTCGGTGATCGAATCCTTTGTTAATTTGAAATTGGTCAAAATAGGGTAGTTGGGCGTATTTTTCTTCTAGCCAACTTGCGTTTTGAGGTTGAGTTCTAGTTTCGCAGTTGTCCCTTTGGCTTTAGCGTTTTAAGCCAACAGTTTCGTGCTATATTTCAATATCTTGGTGCAAACCAAAAGGTTTAGGAACAGCGTACCAACAAACAATTTAAGAGTGATTCGGCACGCGTGGCATTTTTACTATGCGTTGGTTTTAGTGATTAAGGTGGTATGCGGAAGCATTGGTATTGCGTGCTTCACACCTTAATTGGGCGTTATGTTTTTTGGGAGAAAATGATGGAATTCAAGCTAGAAATCTATGCACCTGAAACAGAAGTTGTAGCTATCCGTGACGCACTTAACTCAGTTGGCGCAGGTGTTGTGGGTGACTATGACAGCGTTATTTCTATCGTAAACATTTCCGGGTTCTGGAGACCAAAGGAAGGCTCGGAACCTGTTACTGGTGAAAAGGGTGAAATTAATTTTGGTGAAGAAGTCAGAATTGACGTTAGATGCCAAGAGTCTTTAGTTCAAGCAGCACTTGATGCTATTCGAAGAATTCACCCTTACGAAGAACCAGTGATCAATATTTTACCTCTATACAACCATAAGTTTGTCTAGCTACGTCAGCACAAACATAACAAACTGTTCAAGAGGGATTCGCAACGCGTGGCATTTTCACTATGCGTTGGTTTTAGTGTTTAAGGCGGTATGCGGCGGCCCTTGTATTGCGTTGCTCACCCCTTAACAGGGCGTTATGTTCTCGGAGGTTTATGGAAAATTTCAAAATTAGCAGAATCCATACAAAGTCAGGTATTTTCAGGCTATCTGGGATCATCAATGATGAAATTGGTCTTGAAAGCATCAGATATATTTCTGCCGAATACATGGGAACTGACGGCTGGTGCGAACTCGATTTACAGTCAGAACATACTCAAAGCTTGTTACGAAGTATTCAAGTTGAAGTGTTACAGCATCTAAGTTGAGGAAGTCTGTTCCATCAACCAGACGTAATTTTAAACGTCAGTAGTCTCAAATAACCACGAACATAACAAAGCGTTCAAGACGGATTCACAACGCTTGGCATTTTTAGTTTGAATCAGCTTTATTGTTTACGGCACAATGTTTTAGGTTAGGTGGTCGCGTTGTTCACCACTTAACGCGGCGTTATGTTCTTGGAGGACGTGGTGGAGTATCAAAGAGATAGGGTAACTTTTAGCGTTTTCCATAAACTTGTTGTAAAGCTATATAAGGCTCTCATATTCAAACTTTCAAACAAAAAAGAGAAGCTAGAGTGGCAGTTAATATTGATAGCCGATTGTTTACGAATCATCGGGCTGTGTAGGTTGGCTTATTGGCTTGCTTCTAAAGTGCAAACTTCAACGTCTAGCGTTAAGAACAAGTTCTGGTCAACCCATGCTTCAGGTATAGCTCTGCAATATGCAGGTGACATGATTGGCGCTGAAAAAGAATTCCTAAAAAGCCAGGATTTTGCTTGTGAGCTCTCTTTGAGTTTTAGTTTGCAGCATTTGGGTAAATTGAACGTTGAGCTTGGCAACTATAAACTGGCTGAGCAACAGTTCATAGAAGCATTGGCAATTCGAGAGAAATTGAAGCGGACTGACTTGGTAGAGTCGACTAACCGGGCAGTTCGAGGACTACAAAAGCTACGAACATAACAAACTGTTTAAGAGTGATTCAGCACGCGTAGCATTTTTGATATGCGTTGACTTTGGTGTTGAAGTGCCATGCAGCAGCATGGTCGTTGCGTGCTTCACACCTTAACAGAGCGTTATAACTCAGGAGGTCATATGAAATATTTTTTTCACCCTAAAGATGAAGAAACCTTCAAGATTCAGGCTGTTGGTAATTTTGTCAGAACGTTAGTCTTTGATCCTGAGAATGAAAAAGTACTATTAACATTTCATAGAAAAGTCTCGAAGGTTTGGGAACAAACACGGAAAAACAATATCGAAACCGATCATCGAATCAAAGAACTAACAAACGAGAACCTGCATGTTTATTCTTGGGTTGTTAGTAATAAAACAGAATTATTGCTTCCAAATTTTTTCGAACCCACTGAGTAAATGAGTTATAACAAACTGTTCAAGAGGGATTCGCAACGCGTGGCATTTTTACTATGCGTTGGTTTTGGTGTTTAAGGTGGTATGCGGCGGCTTTTGTATTGCGTTGCTCACCCCTTAACAGGGCGTTATGTGCTTGGAGCTATCAACATTATGGATCATCGAATGGATATCGACGAAATTGAAGCGAGCATAGTCACTCAAATATCTGATTACTGGGGGAGTGCTGCCGATGACTTTTGTACTTCAGAAAGTACTAACATACCATTTCAGAGGTTTGTACTTGAGTTTTCCCTTTATAAGTATTCCGTAGTTAGGATCAATTTTGAGCGAAATAGCCTATTTTTCAGTGAAGTGTCTAAAGGTATAAGTTTCAGCCTTTTATCACGTAAAGTTAGTTATCTAGATTTGACCGATGCTCTCGCCGAAATTGATGAAGAAGTTCGCTTAAGGATCCCTGATAAGTATTTAGTAGCTAAAGGTTGGCAACGCACATAACAAATTGTTCAAGAGTGATTCGGCACGCGTGGCATTTTTACTATGCGTTGGTTTTAGTGGTTAGGGTGGTATGCGGAAGCTCAGGTATTGCGTGCCTCACACCTTAACAAGGCGTTAGTTTTCAGGAGAATTTATGAAACCCTCAAAGCCGATAGGCAGCTACATTTCGGGTTTGAAAAAGGCGTTAAAGCATTATGGTGCAACGCAGCGAGATCAATACTCATGGATTGCCAAAACGAACGATCATTATGTGTTTACTGCTGAGCGTGATCACATAGATAAAGAAAACAATGTGTATTCACATAGTGAAGGTACTTTTTTAAAGAGAGTCCCCCCGTTATCTGTAGATTTTGGTGATGCATCGTTGACAGTTAGTCATGGTAAGGAGTTATTCGAGGCAATTAAAACGACATATGAAAATAATTGTTACTGTCACCTTTTAATCGTGAAAGGTACTAAATATGGTACAGATAAAGGTGGTGTAAAAGCAGTTATGGATGCTGATCTTTGGCAGGTAACATCGTTTATGGGTTCGGTTGAGAGTGGTTTTGAATTTAAGTTAGAGCGCACAAAAGAAAACTAACAATCTGTTTAAGAGTGATTCGCAACGCGTGGCATTTTTACTATGCGGTAGTTTAAGTGATTAAGGTGCTTTGCGGTGGCTTCGGCATTGCGTTGCTCACACCTTAACAGGGCGTTAGTTTGCAAGAGGAAAAACGCAGCTATATCGCAAGAGCTAATGGTAAAAACTCAAAGTTAAAATTGTCGTATCGGAGTTCAAGCTCACAGTTAATTAGCGTGGTAAAAACCCAAACTTGGCATCGTTTCAACGGTTGATTTGTTCTTTGGTGTGGCGACGTTTGGGTTAAGTGAGTTGAACTTTTTTGCTGAAACTCTGCTCGTTGAGTTTGTTGGTACAAACGCCGATTTACTCGCTGAAATGACGTTTTCTCTGGTGTGGTAAGTTCACGTGGTTTCAGTGACTTTGTTGAAAGTCCGCATTGTGAGATTGGTTTTCCAAAAGTGCTTTTTGGTGTTGTGAGTTTGTTTTCTGCGGCGTTGTTTGTTCCAAGTGGTTTCATTGAGTAGCCGCTTTGAGACTACGCCTGACTTAAGTGCGTCAAAGCACATAAAGTTTGTTGTTTGCAAAGTTTAAAACAACGTAAAATCAAGCCTTTGGGTCTGCAAACTAACAAACTGCTCAAGAGGGATTCACAACGCGTGGCTTTTTCACTATGCGTTGGTTTAAGTGATTAAGGTGGTATGCGGCGGCTTCGGTATTGCGTTGCTCACCCCTTAGCAGGGCGTTAGAAGTTTTAGGACTAAATATGGGACGCAGGAGAGAACTAGGTAGTATTGCAAGCGGCATTATTGGCTCGTTTCGGAGTAGAAACAATGATATCGATGGTTATTGGGGTATCGGTAAGCTTTACCTTTTCGTAGACCACCTTCAAAGTAAGTGTGTTTCAATAGACCTTTGTTCCCAACAGATTGCTCCATATTACCCGCACTTTGATCTCATGACTGAACGCTATTCAAAGATGTTTAAAAGGTTGCTTGTAAAACGTTCAATTCCGTTTGAATGGGTTAGCTCAGCATACGTTTACGTTGAATTTGAAGTAGATTATGAGGATCGTCATCATAATTGGCGGAGTGCATTGGGAAATCCGTGCAATCTAGTTTGTGTCGTCGTAGATGATAATGGCAAAAGTCATGTCGCTCGTGCGTATACAAACTGTTTCCCACATGACGCGAAAAGGGAAAGTCGGAGCACTAGGTGAGCAAACTTCTAACAAATTGTTCAAGAGTGATTCGGCACGTGTGGCATTTTTACCATGCGTTAGATCTAGTGGTTAGGGTGGTATGCGGATGCTTAAGTATTGCGTGCCTCACACCTTAACAAGGCGTTATGTGAACAAAACTGAGATTGATGTCGAGTTTATGAAAATATGATGCTCGACAGTATCTGAACTGGAACAAATACTATTTCAAATCATAAGCTTGGAGCGTCAGCATTGTGAGGTTTGTTTTAGTTGCAATAACACTGAACCATTTCATTTACTTATATTTCGAGCACTTTATCGACGGTGTAATGAGTAACCCTAGCGAAGCAGGTCAAGCTCCTGAGTATGGGATGGTTTACTCATTGTTGCTCTTTCCTTTCCAGTTTTTCCTAGAGCTAGTATTAATTGTCGCTTTGCTGTACCAAACTTTAGTAGTTCGTCAATGGAAAGGGAGCATATGGTACTGGGCTCCTTTTTTATTAACGTTGTTTCTGATCCTAGATATTGGATACTGAGTTTGCATGTTCACATAACAAATTGTTCAAGGGGATTCGCAACGCGTGGCATTTTTACTATGCGTTGGTTTTAGTGTTTAAGGCGGTATGCGGCTGCACCGGCATTGCGTTGCTCACCCCTTAACAAGGCGTTAGTTGCCAACGAGGAAAAGCGTACCTAAAGCAGAATGTTTAGGGTTAATGTTCGTGTGAGTTTGGTTGGTTTTTCGTATTTCAATTTCTAACGATTTGGGTTTGTGAAAATCGAACTTTGGTTTCTTGTGTGATTGGATTTTCTGTTTCGTAAGCTTATTTGGGTGTTGAAAGTCAGCTCGGTTAAATTATCTGCCCAAAAGAGTTTTTGGGCGTTGTTAGCCCGTTTTCTACGGCGTTGTATATTCCAAGTCGTTTCAGTGACAGGCGCTTTGAAACTACGCCTGATTTGAGGTTTTGCAAAGCACGTAAAAACAGTGTTGGCAAAGCGGTAATCAACTTCAAATCAAAGCTTTAGGTTTGGCAACTAACAAAGCATTTAAGAGGGATTCACAACGCTTGGCAGTTTTGGTTTGAATTAGCTTAAGTGTTTACGGCACAATGGTTTAGGTAAGGTGGTGGCGTTGTTCACCCCTTAATGCGGCGTTATGTGTACAGGAAGTACTTCATGAAAATCAATGGCATCCAATACTATTGGATAGTGGCAAGTGGGTTGGTTCTTCACATAGTTCTAACTCTCGTGGCTGTTGTATTTAACGACCAAATAGATTCACCTGACAGCGTAACTTTTGCTATCTATCTCATTGTTTGTGCTCCAGCCGTGGTGTGTTATTACACAGTAGTTCTAGAAATGTGGTCAGTTTTCCGATTTAAGTTAATATTGGTAAGTTTCTTTTTGCTTTTACTTGCCTTTATTGTTAATCCATATTTCTCGCTGCTATTGGCATTTGCACCGCATATATATTGGTTTTGGCGTATCAATGGGGTCAAAGGAAAATACACATAACAAAGCATTCAAGAGGGATTCACAACGCGTGGCAGTTTTGGTTTGAATTGGCTTTAGTGTTTACGGCACAATGGTTTAGGTTGGGTGGTTTGCGTTGTTCACCCCTTAATGCGGCGTTATGTGGCATCTTTGCTTACCAACCAAACACTTTTCGGACAGGGTTTTCCTCTCTTTTCCGTATTTGTGTTGTCTTTATCTTTGCTATGCTGGCTATGGGTAGACCAAAGTTTTCTGTTGTTCCTAGTCGGTGGAAGAACATGTATTTTTCGGTAGCTGTGATGAAAACTAGCTCGTTGCATTTTAACGGTTGCATAGGTGGAGTAATGAGAGGCGCAGTAAAGTCACAATCTTTGATACTAGGTAAAGTATCTTTAGTCCGTAATGTAATTTTAGATGTCTCGTATGGTCTAGTAGTTATTTCCAAATACTGCTTCTTAGACAAGGAAGATGTAATTATAAAAGAAGCGACACAAGCCATAGAAATCATGGTTAATATTATAAAATAGCTCATGTTTTTGCTATCAGAGAAAGCAATATTACTACTTTCCTCTTCATGCTCTCTTTGGGCTTTCAAATGACTTATTTGTAACTCTAGATCATAAATTCTCTCGTCTAGCTCTGAGGTGTCATGTAACTTCAGTTGTTTTAAAGATTTTAATTGCTCTAATTCAGACGGTAACTGTAACTCTGCTCGCGTCAATCTAAGGCTATTGCGCTCATTTCTTTTTTTTATCGTGGATAGTTTCCAAAGAAGAAGAGACATTATTAGAAATATAGGTACAAACAGTAAACCAAGTATGTGCGGATATTTAAGCCCAGCGAGCAAAAAGTCATCTATGGACGCATAGACTACGACATTGAAACCAAATTTATTCAGTAAGGAGTATTCAGTCCAATACCCTAACCCTGAACAAAATAGTGCTGATAGTGTAAAAATTAAAACAGGGTGAGATTGCAAGAATGAAAGGAATGTTTGGTCTTGTGTCGTGCTCTTTTGCATAATATTTAGATTTAATGCCGTTTAAGGTAGCGGATAATACCATAGAACATATGCAACATAACAAGCAATTTAAGAGGGATTCTCAACGCTTGGCACTTTTGCTTCTACTGCAGTTTTAGCGTTTATGGCACAATGCTTTAGGTTTGGGTGTAGGCGTTGTTCACCCCTTAATTGGGCGTTATATTTAATTGGAAGTACTATGAAATTGTCAAAACTACCTATTTTTTTCTTTGCTGTTGTTGCGTTTAATGTAAAAGCTCAAATAGCTTACACAACACAATTCGATGTACCTGGTGGTAAATTTCAAATCCTATATGAAGAAGCATATACGCAAGCAGACAAAGTGCTCTGTGCTACTAGGTTTGAAGGAGTCAAGAAGCATCCAGACTGGGCACCAAGCTACTCTTTAAAGTACCTAAATGAAATGGAAAATGAATCTCTGGGAGTAGTAGCCTCATTAGAGGATGAACGATATAACTTCTATATAGTTCAAACTCAGAGTAATAAGGTAGTTAGGAATGATTTAATAATGAGTTTGTTAGCTAATTCTGATGGATTAAAAACAGCCTTAGCATTTGAAGAAGGTAAACTTACTATTGAAATAGCAGATAATGACGGTCAATTTAGCCGAGGCGGTCACTGGGATTTTCCCGGGTTCTCCCCAAGAAAGTGGAAAGCACAAATATCAGGTTTTAAAGGGGGCATGTTTTGTCAGTTGTATAAGCCAAATTAACTCTAATATGAGCCTGATTCTTTTACATGTTAAATATAACAAACAATTTAAGAGTGATTCAGCACGCTTGGCATTTTGGGTTTGGGTCGAGTTCAGTGATTTTGGTGGTCAAGTTAAGTGTTGTGGTCGCGTGCTTCACACCTTAATTGGGCGTTAGTACGGGGTTGACATCAAAGGTCATAAGTTTTGGTGTTTATCTGTTTTTGCGCTCGTCTTTACACCTTTCAGTTTGTACCTTTCACGTTCTTTCCGGTGGCACTATATGCGGAGTGTTTGCTTTGACTTCACCGTTTACGGTTTCTAACTCTTAGCCTATTTCTTTGGTGCTTCTTCTTTTTCGTGGCTTTTACTAAGTCAGCATTGTCTTTCTTTGGTGTTGCTGTTGAAGTACGAGGATCGAATCCTTTTCTAATTTGAAGTCAGTAAAAGTAGGGGAGTTCAGTACGTTTTTCTTCTAGCCAACTCACGTTTTTCAATGGCGGTAAAGTTTTGTAGCTGCCCGTCTCACTTCAGTGTTCAAAGCCTTTCATATCATGCTACTTTTCAATATCTTGGAGCGCATAAATAGAAGTAGCGCATGTACTAACAAATTGCTTAAGAGTGATTCGTAACGCGTGGCATTTTTACTTTGCGGTGGCTTATGTGATTAAGGCGCCGTGCGGTAGCTTTTGTATTGCGTTACTCACACCTTAGCAAGGCGTTATGCGTTTCAGAGGTAATATGGAATATCTTCACTTAAAAAAAGATGCGTCACATATTCCCGTACTCCAGGTTGGGAAGTTTCGTTGCATAATTGTGGCTGAGGAAGCAGTAGCTGAAAGTTGGCAATCGAAATTGAGTTCTTGGCTAGTCGAGAGTAGTTGCATGTATGCTTTAGCTTGGGGTGTTAATGCCAGTTCTTGGGATACATCTATAGATATAGCTAATATCATTTACGTCGGAGATAGCGATTTGAATGATGCAAATTTGGTTATAACAACTTGGCACGATGATGAGCCGCTGTCAGAAGTCTTTTGGTTTGCAAAACATTTAGCATCACATCCTTACTATGAACTTAGAGATACGGTAGTTATTCATATCTCTAGCAGTGAGCCACGTAGACAAGAGTTCGTCGAACTTTTAAAAAACGCATAACAAATTGTTCAAGAGTGATTCGGCACGTGTGGCATTTTTACCATGCGTTAGATCTAGTGGTTAGGGTGGTATGCGGATGCTTAAGTATTGCGAGCCTCACACCTTAACAAGGCGTTATACGAATAGAGGGAAATTATGTACAAAAATACTGATTTTAGCTTGGATTCAAAAGAGTTCAGGTTTAAGAAAGACTCATATCCTTTGTCTAAGATAAACAATGTTAGGGTTAAAAAGTTAAGTTTTCTTGATAATTTAGGTCAAGTCTTATTCTGGGTGTGTGTTTTTTCAGGGGCAGTTTGGTTAGTTATTCCAAGGTTGGAAGAGGTGCCACAATGGCTACTAGTTTTAGTTCTTAGTCTGACGGTTGTAGGTTTGGTTTTTGCTCTTTTTCGTTGTTCTAAATATGCCCTTCAAGTCGAGTTTCGCCACATAGATGAAACGGGCGTTCAATGGGTTAATGTCGCTAAGTCATACTCAAAGTCAGATTGTGAGTTATTTGAACAGCAAGTGTTGGCACTGAAAAAATTCGTATAACAAATTGTTCAAGAGTGATTCGGCACGCGTGGCATTTTTACTATGCGTTGGCTTTAGTGGTTAAGGTGTTATGCGGAACCTTCGGTATTGCGTGCCTCACACCTTAACAAGGCGTTATGTTTCTTAGTCGCGTGTAGAAAACTATAGTTAATATTCAGATGCTTATTGTGGGAAAAGAGAGTTCATGGATGTGTATTCGTTACTAGCATTTGCGGCTTTTCTAGTGCTCATATCTTCAATGATAGTGCTCCTTGGGAGTAGTTTTTCCCTCGGATTGCAGATGAAAAGAATAGACCCGAGTAGATATAAAGCGATCTACTTTTTGTTTGTTCCTTTTTCTAGTGCGCTTCTCTTTAATTACGTAAGAAGTAGCGAAAATATCTCGAAGTATCCTGAAAGTAGCTCTTGGTTGTTTACTGTCATTCGATATTCTATGGTGTCACTCTTCATATCCTTTGTTTTTATGGGATTTTCTGCTTTTTTAGCAGCAGGTAAAAGCTAATTTTTTAGCCGGTAAAACTGTTCTGCTCATTTACGGTAACGTACTGGCGGGTGGTAATAAACATAACAAATTGTTCAAGAGTGATTCGGCACGCGTGGCATTTTTACTATGCGTTGATTTTAGTGGTTAAGGTGTTATGCGGGAGCTTAGGTATTGCGTGCCTCACACCTTAACAAGGCGTTATGCGATTCAATAGTATGGAAGCAAGATGTTAGAAATAGAGAAGGTAAACGAATCAAATTTTGAGGCAGTTAAGCTTGTACGTTTAGCCGATGAGCAAGTTAAGTTTGCTGGTACGGCTGATGAATTTCTATCAAGTGGTAACAAGACAACCCATCTGCATATTATAAAAAATGACGATATAGTAATTGGTTTCTTCAAACTAGATATCGCCTATTCTTCTAATTATGAGTTTTGTCCACCCGATGGATTAGGCCTAAGATCTTTTGCAATCGACATTGATAGTCAAGGTAAAGGTTTGGGTACAAAATCAGTTAAAGTACTCTTATCCTACATAAAAGCATACTACTCAGAGTTCAACTGGGTTTACCTGACAGTTAATTGTAAAAATCCAAGTGCTAAAGCGTGTTACGAAAATGGTGGCTTTGAAAACACTCCTGAGCAGTATTTGGGTGGTTTAGCGGGCCCTCAGCACATAATGCGCGTAAAAATCGCATAACAAATTGTTCAAGAGTGATTCGGCACGCGTGGCATTTTTACTATGCGTTGGTTTTAGTGGTTAGGTGGCATGCGGGGGCTTTGGTATTGCGTGCCTCACACCTTAACAAGGCGTTATGTACTTTAAGGAAAATTGTAACCAACTCTAAAGGATTGAGAGTGATAGATCATTTTGAAATTAAGGTAGTTGCATTCGAAGAATGTCGTGTGTTTTACAAGAATGTGCTAGAGCCATTGGGTATTGAACTCAAGTGGTCAGATGAAAATGCTGCTGGCTTTGGGCTTTCGAGCGAGCCAAATGTAAGGTTTCTAATTGAAAAAGGCGTCAGTAATTCTAAGTGCCATATTGCTTTTTCTGCATCAAACAAATTACAAGTTTCTGCGTTTCATCAAGCGGGGTTATCTTTAGGTGGTAAATGCAACGGTAAGCCTGGTTTACGAAAACACTATGCTCCAAACTACTACGCTGCGTTTTTGATTGACCCTGAGGGCAACAATGTGGAGTCAGTAGTGTACCTTTAGCACGTACATAACAAATTGTTCAAGAGTGATTCGGCACGCGTGGCATTTTTACTATGCGTTGGTTTTAGTGGTTAAGGTGGTATGCGGAAGCTTCGGTATTGCGCGCCTCACACCTTAACAAGGCGTTAGTTTGCAAGAGGAAAAACTCAGCTATATCGCAAGATCTAGTGGTAAAAGCTCAAAGTTTAAGTTGTCGTACAGGCTTTCAATTTTAGTGTTACTAGCGTGGTGAAAATCCAAAATTGGCATCGTTTCAACCGTTGATTTGTTCTTTGGAGCGGTGACTTTGGGGTTAACTGAGTCGAAGTTTTTTGCTGAAACTCTGCTCGTTGAGTTTGTTGGTGCAAAAGCCGATTTAATCGCTGAAATGACGTTTTCTCTGGTATGGAAAATTCAAGTGGTTTCAGTGACTTTGTTGAAAGTTCTCATTGTGAGATTGGTTTTCCAAAAGAGCTTTTTGGTGTTGTAAGTTCGTTTTCTGCGGCGTTGTTTGTTCCACGTGGTTTCATTGAGTAGCCGCTTTGAGACTACGCCTGGCTTAAGTGCATCGAAACACTTAAAGCTTATTGTTTGCAAAGTTTAAAATAACGTAAAATCAACGCGTTGGGTTTGCAAACTAACAAACTGCTCAAGAGGGATTCGCAACGCGTGGCATTTTTACTATGCGTTGAATTAAGTGTTTAAGGTGGTATGCGGCGGCTTCGGTATTGCGTTGCTCACCCCTTAGCAGGGCGTTATACGAATTAAAAGGAGTTTACATGGAAAGGTTTTATTTCATTAAAGAATGGGAGCTTTTGCAAAATGGCGCTCATGCTGGAATCGTCAGTTTCGCAGTTGAAAGGGCTAAAGAACTATCAGTTGATTTAGCGGTTTGTGTTCATAACAAAAGTTCATGTGAGCAATTTTTAGTGAAGTGTTTTGGCGAAAAAATAGCTCAGAAATTGCTTAATCGAAAAGATGTAAAAGTAGATGGCGTATCAATTATTTTGGAGTCATCGAAGACTCTAAAGCATTCATATGTATCAGTTGAACGAGCATATCTAGCATTGTTCCCTTCACAAGAACTTATTGAGTCAATTGAAAAAATTGATTCAAAGAAATCACTTACAGTATTCAGCGAAACTTTGCACTCGGAGCATCTCGTTGAGTGGTATACCAAATTTGAAGCCAAAGCGTTGAGTGAACAATAATTCGTATAACAATCTGTTTAAGAGTGATTCGCAACGCTTGGCATTTTTGCTATGCGTTGCGTTTTGTGTTTAAGGTGTTATGCGGGAGCTTTGGTATTGCGTTGCTCACACCTTAACAGGGCGTTAGTACGGGTTTGACATCAAAGGTCATAAGTTTTGGTGTTTATCTGTTTTGGCGCTCGTCTTTACACCTTTCAGTTTGTGCCTTTCACGTTCTTTCCGGTGGCACTATATGCGGAGTGTTCGCTTTGATTTTACCGTTTACGGCTTCTAACTCTTAGCCTATTTCTTTGGCGCTTTTTCATTTTCGTGGTGACTTTTGAGAGAACCTTGATTACTTTTTGTGTGGCTGTTGAAGTGCGAGGAAAGAATCCTTTTCTAATTTGAAGTCAGTAAAAGTAGGGGAGTTCAGTGCGTTTTTCTTCTAGCCAACTCTCGTCTATCAATGGCGGTAAAGTTTTGTAGCTGCCCGTCTCACTTCAGTGTTCAAAGCCCTTCATATCATGCCACTTTTCAATATCTTGGAGCGCATAAATAGAAGTAGCGCATGTACTAACAAATTGCTTAAGAGTGATTCGTAACGCGTGGCATTTTTACTTTGCGGTGGCTTATGTGATTAAGGCGTTGTGCGGTAGCTTTTGTATAGCGTTACTCACACCTTAGCAAGGCGTTATGCTCTAGGAGATGATTTTGCTCGATTTATTCAAAAAAGTGTTTCTAATTAACCTCTCATCGGCTCTTGTTGTTATCGTTCTAGCCCAGTTTGTTCCATTCTTTGCTACTACTCAGTTGGTCGACTTTCTTTTCTTTGTTGTCATCGTCATATGGGTTTTAGCGAAGCTAATGTGGGAAGGTGGTGTCCATAGTAAGACGACTCGGTTAGATGATCCTAGAAGAGATAAAGTTTACAAAATGGTAGAAGGGCATGATTTCGCAAAAGACGAACGAGAGCACTATCGAATGAATTACCAGACAGGTTTAGTTTTCTTCATAGCGGGTCTGCCAGCGTTTATTGCTTGTTTAGTCCTTCAATATCTTTGAGTAAGAGCATAACAAAGCATTTAAGAGTGATTCCCAACGCTTGGCATTTTTCATTCCATCGTTGGTTTTTGTGTTTATGGTGGTATGGTTAGGTTTCGTGGTAGCGTTGCTCACACCTTAATGCGGCGTTATACGAATAGAGGGAATTTATGTACAAGAGTACTGATTTTAGCTTGGATTCAAAAGAGTTCAGGTTTAAGAAAGACTCATATCCTTTGTCTAAGATAAACAATGCTAGGGTTAAAAAGTTAAGTTTTCTTGATAATTTAGGTCAAGTGTTATTCTGGGTGTTTATTTTTTCAGGGGCTGTTTGGTTAGCCATTCCAAGCTTTGAAGAGGCACCGCAATGGCTACAAGTTTTAGTTCTTAGTTTGACGGCTGTAGGTTTCGTTTTTGCTCTTCTTCGTTGTTCTAAATATGCGCTTCAAGTCGAGTTTTGCCACATAGATGAAACGGGCGTTCAATGGGTTAATGTCGCTAAATCATACTCAAAGTCAGATTGTGAGTTATTTGAACAACAAGTGTTGGCACTGAAGGAGAAATTCGTATAACAAATTGTTCAAGAGTGATTCGGCACGCGTGGCATTTTTACTATGCGTTGGTTTTAGTGGTTAAGGTGGTATGCGGAAGCTTCGGTATTGCGTGCCTCACACCTTAACAAGGCGTTATGTTTTCGCGTAACAGTCAGTTTTAGTACAAAAGTATCAGTATGAAATTTATTGAAAAAGAGAAGACTAAATTAGATAGAGGTCATTTTGAACTCAATCGCAGGAGGTTGAACTGGTCCCAAATCGCGAAGCCCAAAATACTTGAGTTATGTCGATCTTTTGCAAAGGACGCCAATGAGCAAGGGTACCCATATCATCTATTTTGTTTCGAAGGCTCAAAGGATAAGAATGCAGAAACAATTCAGTTCGGAATCGGTATTAACTTTACTGGCATACAAAAGAAAGAAGTCCAGCATTTAGAGAATGGCGGGATTAGAGAAAAGAGTACAAATGTAATAGAAAAGGGCAGTGCATTAGTTTTCTCTCAAGGGCCTGCTGGGGATATTATGGTTCTTCTTTATCCGTATAAATCTGAAGTACACGCTAGAAGTGAAGACTACATTGTATTACACCGTAGCTTGTTACCAGAGGAACTCACGGACAGTTTGATTTTTCGAGCTCTGAGGAAGTCTCTCTACTATGCAAGAATTAGCAGTCTTAACGGTATCGCTTATGGTCTAACTCTAATGGATCGATTTTCTTTGTTTAAAATGAAGTACTTCGATGTTAGGTCACAAGCTAAACGTCGAGAAGCGTTTGTAAATCTAACTAGCGAATGGTGGAAAGTTATTGTTGCTGCACTACTAGCGTTGGTAGCTGCACTTTTTGCGCAATACTTAGCCAAGTAAAAACATAACAAAGCGTTTAAGACGGATTCACAACGCTTGGCACTTTCGGTTTGATTCGGCTTTAGTGTTTACGGCACAATGGTTTAGGTCAGGTGGTTGCGTTGCTCACCACTTAACGCGGCGTTATGCCTCAAGGTATTCTGACAGTTCGGAGAAAGCATGGATAGCTATAAAGAGAGACTTCAAAATACGTTCTTTAATTCCCTCTGGGTCAAAGCTGTAGGTGATTCTTATCCGCAAGATCTTCAACCATACAGTAGTTGTACAAATGAATTATTAGCAAGCCTAGGTGAGACTGTCAGAGATTTAAAACCTAAAAGGATCTTAGATCTTGGTTGTGGGTCAGGTGGTTTGAGTGTTTGGTTGGCAAAAGAGTTTGGTTGTACAGTTGTAGGATTAGATCGCTCGTTTGCAGCAATACAATTCGCTCGGGAAAGAACAGAGAAACAAGGGTTATGTGAAAAAGTGAGTTTTGAAGTTGCTTCGTTTGATGACATTAAAAAACTCGAGGGTAATTTCGACATGGTAGTTAGTATTGATGCACTACCATTTGCAAGCGATGAATATTCGGTCTTAACAGATATATATGAGCATTTAAACAACGGTGGGCAGTTATTTTTTACTACCCGTGCCCCTTTAGCTGACTCTCCAAAATTCAAACGTTTGGGCAAGACCTGGAACAAGGCTTTAACATATTCTGGCTTTGTAAATTCAGCTGAAGTTATCGAGAGAGCAGGTGTTTCAGAGTACTGGGCTTCAATCTATCATGAATGGTTAGCGAATGAGCAGCGACTGAGAGCGGAACTATCGGAGCAAGTTGTAGATCTTCTTCTAAACGAAGCAAATGAGATAGGGCCTAGATTGTTTGACGGTAGACCTTGGTGGTTAATAAAAGCACAAAAGGCATAACAAATTGTTCAAGAGTGATTCGGCACGCGTGGCATTTTTACTATGCGGTGGTTTTAGTGGTTAAGGTGTCATGCGGAAGCATCGATATTGCGTGCCTCACACCTTAACAAGGCGTTATGTGAAACAACAGATTGGGAGTGTAGTTTGAGTATTCTTTTAAATCAAAACAACAAGTTAGCTCAACGGAAGAGTGAGATACGTAATGTTGCAAGACGTTTGAATACATTGTATGTCAAGGCTGTAGAAGAAAGTGTAATTGCTATAGATGGGCAGTTAACTAAAGCTAAAGATGATTATGAAAGTGCAGGTGAACGCTATCATGAAATAATGGAAAAAGATGGTTACCCTGTGCAACCATCTGACGAAGCGATGGATATTATAGGTGAGCAAGCTGAGCATTATTACGACGTACAAATGTTAGAAGACCAACTGCTTTCCTTGTCTGAAATGAAAATTATATCGCTATTTAAAAGCTTTGAAATTGTTCAAAAAGAGCTCATTAACGTGGCTTTTGAAAATGTGAATACTAGAGAACTATATTTATGGGAAAATGTTAAGTCATTCTTTAATTCCAAAAACATCAGTTACGGGCGTTTGTCTGGGTACGATAATATCAATCAATTGAGAGTTGTAAATAACAACATTAAGCATTCACATGTAATTGATGGTGAAGTTAATCGACTTGGAATCAAAGAGTTTAAAGACTTAGATGTCTTTACCTATGAGTCATTAGATAAGTTCTACAGCAGAGTTTCAGGGAGTGTTGAAGCCTTCCTTGAAACATTGTCTGAGAGTATTATTAACCATTTATTTAGTTATGATGATGATAGATTATGTGAAATGGTTGACGAATTGTCTCTAACAATGAATAAACAAACGATGCTTAAGCTAGCTAAATTGCTAGAGGAAAAAGCTGACACACTATCTAAAGAGAGCAAGTTCGTTAGGCATTGGATGTCTAGTTTCACATAACAAAGCATTTAAGAGTGATTCCCAACGCATGGCATTTTTCATTCCATCGTTGGGTTTTGTGTTTACGGTGGTAAGGTTAAGTTTCGTAGTAGCGTTGCTCACACCTTAATGCGGCGTTATATGCCTTTGAAGTTTTGGAGACCAAATGGATATTCTCATTGAGCAAGAGATCGAGTTGCATCAGTATGAAATACGTCAAAGTAAAACGGATATTGAGCGCCTAATCCATCCTAGTTTTGTGGAAGTCGGTAAATCAGGTACGAGTTATGATTTCGACTCAATCATAGAAATGATGGAAGGTGAGGAACCTTCAAGTACTCGCATACATTCACAGAGGTATGAATGTATTCAGCTAGAACCTTCCGTTCAACTTCTGAGGTACGAGTCAGCTCTGGTAAGTGAATTTGGCGAAGTTAGTGATTTTGCTAAACGTTGTTCAATTTGGGTATTTACCGGTACTTGCTGGCAACTCAAGTATCACCAAGGCACACCGTGTTCGCCATTCGAGCTAGAACATAATTGAAGCTTGAGAAAACAGGCATATAACAAAGCGTTCAAGAGGGATTCTCAACGCTTGGCATTTTTAGTTTGAATCGGTTTAAGTGATTACGGCACAATGGTTTAGGTTAGGTGGTTGGCGTTGTTCACCCCTTAACGCGGCGTTATATGCTTGGAGGAAAGTAACTATTCACCCACGAGCTATTGACGATGCTTTACGCTAAGAACACTGGCAACTGATAATCGATTTTAAGCATAT